>JALYUO010000938.1 GCA_030853735.1 Chloroflexota bacterium | reverse complement strand
ACTCCATCGGCCACCGCGCCGGCGGCTCCTGCTACCCTGGCCGGCGCAGCGACCGCCGCCCCACCAACATATAGCAGCCCCCGCCCAGCCGCCGGTTCCGCGCCGGCGGCCACGACCTCCGCACCTGTAGCGGGGCGCACGCCGACCCTACCGGGCAGTGCGCCTAGCTCCAACAGCGGAGCTGGGCAACCGGACCAGGGGGCAACGGCAGCCACCGACGCACTGCGACCCCCGCCCATCGAGGAGACCCCATGATCCAGCCTACACACCTAAACCGACCAGGACTAGGGCGCTATCTCGCCGGCGGGCTACTCGCCGGCGGGCTGTACTTGCTGATCAGCGGAGCCGGGCAACTAGGTGGCACCAGCCACGCCACCGCGCTCGATACAACGGCCACCGCGTTCCCCACCTATACGCCCTACCCAACATTCACCCCCGCGCCGACCTATACGCCCTATCCCACGCTCACCGCGCCGGCGACCGCGACCGCCACAGCACGCGCGACCGCGACCCTGCCGCCAACCTATACGCCCTATCCTACACTCATTGCGTTGCCCACCTATACCCCTTACCCCACCTATACCCCCTTCCCCGCCGCCACGGCCACCGCCACCGCTACGCGCACCCCCGGCGCGACCGCCACGGCCACCGCCACCGCGATCCCCTGCCAGGACAGCTTTGACCCCGCCGGCGAGCCGGGCAACGCCCGCCCGCTCACCGTCGGCGAGACCCAACACCATCTCTTTTGTCCGGCGGGGGAGTCCGACTGGCTGCGCTTCTTCGGCAAAGCCGGTAAAGCCTACCGCATCACGACGGGCGAATTAAGCCCCGGTGTAGACACCTACCTAAATCTCTTCGCCCCGGACGGCCAAACCCTGCTCCTGCAGAACGACGATGCGCCGGGCCTGCATGGCGTGTCGCTGCTCCTGTTCGTGCCGGTCGCCGACGGCTGGTATTTTATCCAGGCCAAGAACCAGGGCGACGTCGGCGGACCCGGCCTGGGCTATACCCTCAGCCTCTTTCTGGCCGACGTACCCACGGCAACCGCTAGCGCCACGCCGACGGCGACCGCCACCGCCCCGCCCACCGCCACGGCCTTCGCCACCCTACCTAGCGCGCCTGGAGTTGTACCCCCCCCCATGTTCTTCCTGCCCACCCTCACCAGCCTACCCACCGTGACTCCGGTCGCGCCGCCCAGCGCCCCAGCGTCCCCAACCCCTGGTCTGGTCCTGGTGCCGGCCGGGGCCGGCCAGGGCGGGCTGCCCGCGCTGCTGGCCGGTTCCCCAGCGGCCACCGCGCCCGATCTGCTCGAACCCAACGATACCTTTGAGCAGGCGCGGGCGCTGGATGTCGGCCTGGTCTACCAGAACCTGAACTTTGTGCCCAATGCCGGGCAGCTTACCGACGGCGAGTTCTACACCTTACGGGTCAAGCCCGGCAACTGTTATACCTTCCAGACCGGCGACCTGGGGCCGGCCCTCGATACAACCCTGCTACTCTGGCGGCCCAGCCCCTGGCGCCAGGACCGGGTGCTGCTGGCGCAAAACGATGATGCCGTCGCGCACAGCCCGGCGCTGGGTAGCGTCCTGCACTGGTGCCAACCGCTGACCGCACCCGATGCTCAGGAGCTAGTGTTAGAGGTTCATAATTACGGCGGCGGGCCGGCCACGTCACCAATCGGCCAAACCTATAGCCTTCTAGCAACCATTGACCCGCCACCAACGGTCACGCCGACCCGGACCCCGCGCCCGCCGGCGACCCCCTTCGTGCCGAATACCGGCGGCGCGGGCGGGAGTAGCAGCAACACGGGGCAACCAGCGGGGGCACCTGTGCCCGCCGCGCCGACCCCGCCCCGCCCGCTGCCCCTGCCGGTCCCACCGACCAACCTACCCCTGCCGGTCGCGCCGGTCGTCCCCCCCGTAGCGGCCACCGCGACTCCGCCGGGCGCGGTCACGGCCACGGCCACGGCCACGCCACTACCGAGTACCCCCAGCATGACGGCCACGCCCACCGTAACGGCTACGCCCGCGCCCGTCACGGTCAGTCTCGATGTCATTGTCTACAGCGGGGATAGTGCCGCCGGGCTACCGCCCCCCGGATCGGTCATCGCCGACTACCCGGTCAGTCTCGTCGTGCTCCGCACGAATACGTTGCTCCCCAACAGCACGGTCCGCACCGATGCCAACGGGCACGCCCACCTCACCTGGACCTGGACCGAGCCGGTCGTGCTAACCGTCCCGGAAGGCCGCTGGACCAGTAGCCCCTGGCTGAGTGCGGCGGATGTGCAACGCCTGAGCGGGCCGATCTACGCCCATCTACCCGTCTACCCCCTACCGAGCCGCTGGCCGTAAAGGAGCCTGCCATGTCTGCTGTCGTCCTACCGGATAGCGAAGAAGAAGAATACCGCCAACTATGGCGCGATACCTTGCGCGAGAAGCACGGCAGCGAAGCCGTCACGGTCGAACTACGCCTCACAGAAGCCGCAGCGTTAATCCAGGCCGTCGAGGAAGGGGCGGTGCGCTACCATGGCCGCTGGTATCACATTAATGCCGCCCACTTTGATCCGACCAGCACCGCAGCTTTGCGCGCCGGCGGCAGCGTGGCACGCTCACCGGCGCGGGTCATCGGCATCGCCGTCGCCGTCATTGTGCTCCTCGGCGGTGGCCTCATTGCCTGGATCGATGGCAGTAAACGCAGCCCCGTAGCCGCGCTGACGACTGCGACCGTGACCGTGACCGTCGTAACCGCCGGCAGCAGCCCGACTCCCCTGCTCGCTGTGGCCCCGACGGCCGGCGACCCGCTGCGACTCGATGTGGCGGGACACAGCTTCCCCATCCGCAGCGGGGCCGTCGTCGCCGGCACTTGGCAGGTACAGCCGGGGGCCGATCATCTAACGTGGCTGGTCGGCGCGACCACCAACTGGGCCTTCTTTTTGGATGCAAGCGCGCCGGCGGCGGCCCCCCTTCACAGCTGGGCTACGCAGCTCACGGCCGGTACGCCGCTGACCCTCACCCTCGCCGGCGCCCCGGCCCACCACTTCCAGGTGACGGGGCGCGCGCGGCCGGGTCAGGCCGACCAAGTAACCATCCTGGGACCGCAGCAAGCAGGGTTCACGCTCGGCATTCGCACAGGTTCCAGTGATGATGCACTGCTGCTGCTCCAGGGACGGGAGCCGGCAGCAGCAGGCCCAACCAGCCCTTAAGTTCAGCGGGCGGTGCTCACCGCCAACGACCACCGGAGGACTAATGCGAATGCGTATACGAACAATCCTTATCGCGCTGCGTACCTACGGGGCGGCGCACCGCCGTGGGCTGGCGATAGTCACCAGCGGGCTCCTCGCACTCACCCTTGGTGGACTAACGATTAGCCTACATCTCACCAGCGCCGGCGGCTGGCCCGCCGTTGCTGCGCGCGTGCCCAGCCCGCTCTGCCCATTCTATACCGCTAGCCTACCCATCGCCGCCGGAGCGCTTCTACTGGGCCTGCTGATCCACATACTTGGTAGCGCTCTAAGCTACAGGAAGGGGGGTAGAGCCCAGCAATGATCGGGCGTACCCCGCCCCTATGCGTATGCAGATCGACTGCGTTACAACGACCAACAACCAATATTAGTCACTATCGGAGGAAAAGCACCAATGCGTACATACCGACCGTTCACTGCGATCCGCACCCGTTGGACCACCCGCCGCAAAGCCGGGCTGGGACTGTTCAGCGGGGGCATGAGCCTCAACGGCTTCGCCGCCGGCGTGCTCTTCATGCCCGGCGCGGTATTTCCCAACCCGTTCTGCCTGCTCTATCAGAATGTCAGCCCGTGGGCCTACGGCGCGATTATGCTCGGCCTGATCGCCGCCGTGGTGGGCTTTGCCATGATGTTTCTGAACTCCGGCGCGTCGTCTCGGCTGACCGGTGGCCTGATGTTTCTCGGCGTGGCGATGCTCATCCTGGGCATCGTTTCCACGGATGCCGGCCTCAACTCCGTCGCCGGCATCTTTGGCGTGCCGGCCGGCCACTGGTGTGCCCAGGCTCCGTAACCCGCGTCGCGGGGAGCCGGTCCGATCCCGGCTCCCCGCCGTTTTAGGAGACTCTATGTATCAACATCTCGTGGATTTCGGCGAGTTTACCGGCCAACGGCTGTTGTCCGTGTTGACCATGGCCAATGTGGCCGGCGGCGTGGGTGGGGGTGCGTTGGCGTGGTTTCTCAGCGCGCACCTGCCCGTGCCGGGCTGGCTGCTATGGCCGCTGCTGATGACCGTCGGCGTAGCCCTCACCTGGCCGCATGAGAGTATCCCGTTAGGGCGGCTGATCCTGCTCTGGTGCAGCTTCCAGCTGCGCCGCCGCCTAGCCCCAACGACCTTGCTGGTCCACAGCCGGCGTTATGCCCAGCAACCGACCGGCGGCCCGCGCATCCTGCTGGGCGGCGCGGTCAGCTACCAGGGCTCCCATTTGCCGGAAGGCGACGACTCCTTCCCCGCGTGGACCGCGCCGCCGGCCTATACCCTACCCCCACCGCCGGCGGCGGCACACGCGCTACCCGGCCCGCCGGCGCTAGAAAGCCTAGCCCCATGAATATTCCCGATGAGTTTGCACCGTATGCAGCGCAGCTAGCGGCCGTCGCCGCCATCACCCCGGACGACCTGACCATGTACGATGCCGCCGGGCAAGCCGCCGTGGCCGCCGACTGTAGCGACTTCTACAAGACGTTGGATGAACATAGCGCCGTCCGCTTGCTGCTGCTGGCGCGCCGGCGCCCCGCAGCGCACGCCGTCAGCTACTTGCAAGCCCTGCGCGCCGCTTGCCCGGCCACGGAAGGCTATCGCCTCAGTGGGCTGGGCAGCCTGATTACCTTTGTGCGCGTGCTGGTCGAAGGCGGGCAGATGAAGACGACCGACCCGTTTCTGCTCACCTGGACCACGCCGGAGATGCCGGCCCCCATTATCTTCGCCAACGCCCAGCAAGCCTTCGGCACGCCGGTGCAGGCCGTGGCCGGGTTGCCGCCGATCTTTGGCGACTACCAGGCGGCCTGGGACCACCTGGAGCCGCAGGAGCCGGGCCAACCCTGGGCCAGCGTGTGGGGCAGCAGCCGGTTCGTCGGGATGCTCGATTGGAACGTGCTGGCCCGCCTGGTGCGCTTGGAGTTCCCCTTTGCCCTGGCCCTCGACGTGGAAACCCGCAGCCCCGACCAGGCTGAATTAGATTCGGATTTCGCCTACAACGCCCTGACCACCCACGGGATTAAACAGGCCAAAAGCAACAGCTTTGACGCCGGCTCGCGCCAAGCGCTGGCCGATGTGCTGCGCGTGAAACAGGCGCTGACCTATAACGAGCGCCTGCACCGCATCAGCATGATCGTGCTGGTCTTTGGCGCGAGCCGGCGCGAGATGCGCCACAACGGCGCCCGGTTGCGCTCCATCCTACGCCCGTATATCCGCTTTCGTCCCTTGTGGGGCCAGCAAGGGGAGGGACTCAAGTTCTTCACCCCGACTCCGCGCACGGCGATCCACATCAACCTCAAAGCACGGCCCATCCTCTCCAGCGGGCTGGGCTACCTGACCCCCGCCGGCTTTCCGTCGCGCCAGCAGATCCGGGGGCTGTTCTATGGCCGCGACCGCACCACGCGCGAGATCGTCTGCAACGATAGCTGGACCCAACCCCCTGGTGCCGGCGCGGTTGCCATGCACAAAGTGTTCCTGGGCAAGACCGGCTGGGGCAAAACCTTCGCCATGCTCTGCCTGCTGTACCGCATGATCCTGATCTACCGAGCCAAGGTCATCGTGCTCGGCCCGGTGCCCCATTTTGCGAAGCTGGGCACTGTGCTGGGCGATGCCTGCAGCTACAACCGCATCGGGGCCGGCGCGACCCTCAACCTGCTGGATCCGATCTATCCCGACCTGGGCGACCAGATCAGCCACTTGCGCCGGCAGTTGATGGTGCTGCTGACCTGCGGCAGCGGCGGCGCGGTCCCGCGCGTGTTCACCGAGGACGAGCAAGGGGCACTGGACGAAGCCGCCCGGCGGATCTATGCCCCTATTTGGGACGACATTAGCGCGTTTACGCCGGCCACGTTACCGATCCGCCTAGCCGATCTGGTGCGCGAACTGCTGACGATTGACGAGGGCGCCCGGCTGGGCACCACCCTGTATCGCCTGTTCGTGGTCGGCAGCCAAGCCGCCACCTTTAACCCCGCCGGCGGCACCAGCATTGACTTTGCGATGGAGCGCCCGGCGACGATCTTTGACATCAGTAAGCTGGACAAAGACTACCAGCCGGTCTATATGGGCCAATTCATTGCCCGATTGCACCAGGAAGCCGACGACCCGGCGCGGACCGTCCCACTGATTTTCGCGGTCGATGAATACCAGATCGTCAGTCAGAACCCGGTCTTATCCGCCGAGTTAAACCGCCTCGCCAAGCTGCTGCGCTACAAGCGCGGCGCCTTGTGGACGGCCACGCAATTCCTACCGGATTATCTGCTGAACGAGGATAGCAAGCAGGTGCTGGCGAATGCCAGTTTTGTGCTGATGAGTCGGCAGGAGAATGTGGACCAGAGCACCTATCGGACCATCTGGCCCACGCTCACTCCGCATTACCTGACCTCTTTGCAAAAACTCCAGAAAGGCGAGTTTCTCGCCAAGATGGAAGATACCTGGATACCGCTGCAGATTGACCCCAGTCCGGTCGAACTCGCCGCCTTTAGTAACACCTAAGCCTACGCAAGGAGCCTGTACCATGTTCAAGTCCCATACCCAACCCCCGCTGCCGGCCTGGCTCGACAGCGCGTGGCGGGTCATCGGCCAACCCATCGTGCAACGCATCCCAGAAGCTCTCAGCAGTGGAGCGCAACTGGCCTTCTATCTGACCCTGACGGCGGCGCTGATCCAGTTGTTACCGCACACGACCGACTGGGTAAGCGTCCTCCTCAACTTTTGGCTAGAAATGAGTCTGCTCACCGGAGTCCTCTTTGTGATCCTTCGCATGGCCGCGGTGCGCGCTGCCGAGCCGCCGGTTCCAGCGCGCGTGGTCTATGTGGTCATGCCGGCGGGGTGGACCCCACCCGAGGGGTTCGATCCTACGCCGGCGGGGTGGACCCCAACCGACGGGTCCGATCCTACTCCGACAGACTGGACCCCAGTAGAGCCGCCCAACTACCCTACCGCTGCGTCTCACCGGGGCGACCCACCCACAGATACCACGCTTTAGCGGCACCGAACCTAAAGGAGTAACCCCATGAACCGTCAACTCCGCCCGTTACGCGGACGCAAGGAAGCCGCCTCTGACGAGAAAATCGCCGGCGGCGAAGCGCAGTTTTACCTGGGCCTCGAAGCCAAACGGCAACGGCTGCTAGCCTGGCTACAGCGGCTGCGCGCCGAACTCCAAGCTGAGGCCAGCCAGCAAAACGGCGGGCCGGAGCGATGATCAGCCGCCGGGTCGCCCTGGCCGCCGCCGGCGGCAACTTGGCGCTGGGGGGGGCAGGCGTGGCCCTGGCCGCGCACGGCGGCGGCTGGCTACTGGCCGGGGCCGCCGTAGGCTTGACCCTGCTGGGCACGGTGCTGGACTACCCATGGCAAGCGCGGCGGCAGTGGCTGACGGTGCAATACAGCACCCCGCCCGCCGGCGAGATCGGCGAGCTCCTGCTGCGCCTCGCCGCCGTCACCGGCCAGGGCGTAACCTGGATCTGGCGCCGGCAAGATAATGAGCTGCACGCCTTCCTGGGCATCGCCGCCGGCCCCTTAGCACCCGTGGAACGGGCGCTGGCCCAGCGTATCCCCGGATTGCGCTTGACGCTCACCGCCCCCCCGCCACCCGTGCCGGGGCGGGTCTATCGCGCTCCACTACCCACGGGGGAGGCGCTCTTCGACGGCAGCGCCTTACTCGACCCGTCGCCCGCTACCCCGGCACTAGGCGATAGCGAGATCCGCATTCAACTAACGCCGCAAGGCGCTGCGATCTTACTGAGCGGGACGCTACCACCGGCGCTCACCAATGGCTTACCCTCCCTCTGGCGCCCCTGGCGACGGCTAGGACTACTACAGCGCCTCGATGCCGCTTTGCTGAGGCGCTACGGCCTGCTCGACGTCTGGCCCACCCCCCAACCGGGCTTATGCTTACCGCCGCTAGACCACACGGCGACCGCCCCCCTCAACAGCCACACCTATCGGCACCAGCCCTTACCCGCCGGCTACACGCCGCCCAGCGGACCGATGATCCCGCTGGGCTGGACCACCGGCGACGGGCAGCCGGTGGCGTTGCCGCTCACCGCGACGGCAGCGGACAGCCCGCTATGCCTCCAGGGGCCGGACCCGGTGTGCGGCGCGCTGCTGGCGCACTTGGTCGGGGCAGTGGTCGCCGCCGGTGGTAGCGTGTTGCACCTGGACCCGCACGGTGACCGGGGGACGCACCTCGCCGCCGCGTTGCCCACCGTCACCCCCCACTGGATCGATCTGGCCCAGCCCGGCAATAGCCGGCGCTTAAACCTGCTGGCGCCGCCGCCGCGCCGATCCGACGGGGGGATCGATGCCCAGGCCAACGCCCTCGCGGTGGAGTTTCTGCGGGCGTGCGGCGCGCTGCCGATTGGCGGGGATGCCGCCCAACGCCTCTGCGACGAAGCCTATTTGCAACTGGCGACCTACTATCGCAGCGCCGACACGCCCGCCCCGCCACCCGTACCGACCCTCTGGACCCTCTATCAACGGCTCACCAGCGCCGGCGATCCCGGCCCCCGGCTATACGCGGAACGGGCGGCGTGGCCGTCGTCGGCCAGCGAGATCCACACGACCCTCACCCGCATCCTGACCCAACGCGCCGCCGAGTCCAGCACGGACCGGCGCTTTGCCGCGACCGCGTTGCGCCAGCGCCTACGCCCCCTGCTCGAACAACCCAGCCTGATCCATTTCTGGCGGGACGCGGCCGCCCCGCCGACGGACCTGACGGCCGCGCCCGGCCTCTGGCTAGGCCGCTTAACGGTGAGTAGCCGCGCCGAGGACCAGCCGGTGGCCGCCCACTACGCCGCCTACCTACTGGCCTGCGTCGCCGCGTTGGCCGCCGTCCCGTTAGCCCGCCCGCTGTGGCTGATCCTGGAGGATGCACCGGCGTGGATCAAACCGCAGCACCTCGCGGCGCTGACCGCCGGCGGGGTCATGGTCGTCTGGACGACCGCGACCGGCCTGACCCCCGGCTGGCCGCAGCGCATCCGGGTTACGCTCGACCTGCCACCCGCCGCCGGTGGGCGGCACCCCGGTACGGCACGGGTGCAGCTACCGGGCGGCGTGACGACGATCCGCTTTACCGCGCAGGAGCCCTAAACTATGCCCGACCGTCCCAAACCACCACCCTTACCCGCCGATGAGAACCTCGCCGTCCAGATCGTCCTGGGCGGCGGACAATTGCTCTGGCGGGCTCTACGCTATTGGGGCCGCCGCACGCGCCAATGCCCCCCGCTCGGTCTACTCTACGCGGCGACCGTGCCGTGGGCCGTGTGGACCACGGTCAGCCATCTGGGAGCACTCTTCCCGCCGTTAGGCCGGGGCGTGCGAGCCACGCTCACCCCGGCGATGCTGCAAAGCGGGACGCTGCTGCTGGCGTGTATGCTCCTCATTATCCTGGTGATCGGACTGGATGGACGCCTCGCCCGACACGCCGCGCAGCAGACGGCGGACATCCCGCCCCCGCCGCCGGTCCCGCATGATGTGCTGCTCCTCGGCCACCGCATCGAACGCACCTGGGATAAAAGCGCCACCGCCTTTGTGGAGCACCCCGGCAACGCCCCCTTTACCCTCTGCGAAGCCGAACTCCGCACCAGTGTCGGCATCTGCGCCACCACCGGCCAGGGCAAAAGCCGCGGTTTCCTCGACGAGTTCCTGGGCTGGACCGAGCGCACCCATAACAATTGCCAGTGGATCGACCCCAAAGGGGATGATGCCGACCGCAGCCGCTTCACCCATGTGTTTGATCTGGCCCACCTGGACCAATCCTTCTTGTGGGATCTGTACGGCGACCTGACCCCAACGCAAGCCGCCGAAGCATTAGGCGAGGCGATCTTCACCGGCGTGCCCGGTATGGACGGCGCGAGCGAATACTTTAGCGAAGTCGCCAAAGAAGCCCTGCGCGCCATCTTTGTCGCTCATGCGACGGCAAACACTCTGGCCCTCCCCAATGGGAAAACTATCGCCGGACGGAGCCCCACGCCCTTAGAGCTATACAATTATGTGGCGAACCCGGCCACCCTCCAGGCACTGGCGGACTCGCTGCCGGCCACTAGCACGGCCGCCGGCGACCTCCAGCACGTCTTGAAACTCGCCAATAGCGCCAACGATGCCCTGGGTCAGATTTTCAACAAGATTGGCCCGCTGGCCCGTTCGGAGATCGCCACCCACCTGGTCAGCGGGCCGGAAGGGCTCAGTATCCGCGAACTGGTCAATACCCCCGGTGTGCGGGTGCTGTGGGCGCTGGACGGTGGCCGCCAACGCCGCATGAGCGCGATCCTGGGCCGGCTGGTGGTCAGCTTGTGGACCTACGCCATTCTGGATCGCACCGTCCGCAAAGACTATCTGAAACTGTTGCTGGTGGACGAAGCCTCCGTGTTTGCGGCCACCTGTCCCGACTTGCCCGCCGGCATGGTCATCTGCCGCAGCCATAATGCCGGTTACGTGTTGGCCTTCCAGAACCTGAACCAACTGGGTAATTTGCGTGGCCTTATTTGGGATGCGTGCGGCACCAAGATCATGATGGGCATGGCCCCGGTGGAGAGCGCCGCGCTGTTTAGCCAGGAAGTCGGCGAACGCGAGTATCCCTTTATCGGCACCAGCGACTCGGAGAATATAGGACGCGGCGGCGGAGCCAGCACACACGGCGGCCTCGTCGGGGGCACCGGCGGCAGCGGCACCTCGCGCAGTCGCAGCAGTGGCCGTAGCAGCGGCACCAGCGAGTCCTACCAACGACGGGCCACCTGGCTCCCCCGTGAATTGCAGGATCTGGCCCCCTATCACGCCGTAGTCCTGGCCAGTCGCTATATTCCCGATGCGCCGGACAGCAGCGGAGGCGGGCGGGACATCGCGTTGATCCGGCTGGACAACCGCGACCCGGCCCTGATCGCCCAACGCGCCGGCCAGCACGCCCAGGCCCAGCGCCTAGAGCAGAGTTTACAGGGTCGGCCCACCGGTCCCGCCGGTACTTGCCGCGATGCCGCGACCCTGACGCAGCTCCGTGCCACCTTGCACCTCTTACTGGGACGCTGGTGGCTCTTGCCGGCGCTCACGGCGGAGACCCCGCCGAGCGAACAACAATACCGCAGCCAGTTGGCGTATGCCCTGGCCGTCTATGCCGCATGGTATGACTATCACAGCGGAGCGGTTACCCAACCCCCAACTACACCATTACCGAGCATACCCACCCCGCCAACCGAAGCCACCATAAAGGCTCTCCCAACCGTCACACTCCACAACCAAAACGTGGCAGGGCAGGGCTCCCAAGAGGAAAAGCCGGCAGCCCGTGGGCAGGCACCGGAACTACCAGCGACCTCGCTAGCACTCCCTGAGCCACCGACAGGTTATACGCCCCAACCAAGCATACCTACAGATACCCTATCAGGGCCAGTCCCAGCCCTAAGCTGGCTAGAACAATACATCCAGCAGCAACAAGCCCGACCTAAAGGCACCCTACCAGGGCACGTTCCACCGAACGCTACTACGAACACTACAGAGAAGGCGCAGCAGCTACCCACCGACATCCCGCCGGCAGCACCGCCCGATTCCGCTGAAGAAGCAGGGAACTCAGCACCCCAGGCAGCACCGGCAGCGCAGCCAAAGCCACACAAAACAACCCCCCTATCCACAACAGCCGCGCCAAGTATACGCCGGCGCTGGGATGCAGAGCCATAAATGAGACGCAAGAACCTACCAGCTAGCCAACCACCTAGAGCCACGATGCGCGACTTAGACATTATGTGTGTCATTGGCCGTAGTGGTATTGCCAGCTTTGAGCAGCTCTACCACCGCGAATGGGCCGGGAAAAGCCGGCAGACCTGCGCGGATCGCTTACTCGTCCTTAAACGCGCCGGTTGGCTCACCATGCACTATACCGACGCACGCGGCGGCCGGCGGGAACGGGTCTATGCCCTTACTCGTGCCGGGCAAGCACTATTACCCGCCACAGAGAGGGAACGAGTGCGGGTAGGACTCGCCCCCAGCCGCGAACATATGCAGCAGTTGCTGGCCCAGGACTATCGCCTAGTGCTAGAACAACGTCTCGCCGCGCAGGGCCACCGGCTGGTGGACTGGCTAGACGAACGCGAGTTAAAGAGTGCCGAGAAACGCCGCCAGAACCGCGCCCACCGCCAAGGCCACAATGTACCCGCGCAAGAATGTGCCGATGCCCGCGCCGTGATCCAGCACGCCGACGGGCAGCAGCAGCAACTAGAGATTGAGATCGACGGCCACTATTACGGCAAGATGCTCAAAAACAAGATGAGCGATCTCGCCGCCTTGCAACGGCCGGTCGTTTATGTCTGTTTACCCGGACGGCTCAACGCGGTGCGGGCCGCCGCCGCGCCCTATGCCGATATCCACGTCGAGAGTTTGTAGGACACTACCGCTGAACCTAAAGAGGAGGGGTACGATGACTAACGATCCACAACCCAGGCCACTCAACACACGCCAACAAAGGATTTTGGAGATACTGCGCGATGAGAAAGCAATGAGCACTCCGATGATAGCGCGTGCCCTCGGTATACAGCTCGATACTACCAACCATGTATTGGAGCGGTTAATGGAACGAGGCTTAGTCACCAGCACCCGCCACGCTAAAGGCAGCACTGGCGCACCACCACAGATTTGGCGTTTGCTACGCCGCGCCGCACCCTATATTGGACGCACAATGTTGGGCAGCCATTACTACCGACTGCCCACGGCAGACCTACAAAATCAACGTGAAGTCGAACGTGAGCTGGTTCGCCAAGTGACTACGTGTTCACAGTGGCAATTGATGAAACCGAAACGCCCGGCCCCCCAGGAGCTACCAACCCTCCAATGTTGGCGAGTCCGTGCCGCGCTGATGGAGTATACCGGGATCACCAACAACCCTGCTCTGACGGGCTTAGTCCCGCCCCAGTGCAACGATTTTGTGGCCTATCACGGAAATGGTAGAGCCTGTGCGTTGTTGATCCTACACCCAGTACGCGCAACTACTAATTATTGGACCCGCCCACGCTCACCCTTCGGTAGTACGGCCAAACGTCCCCCCCCACCCGGTCGTCTAATATCATACGGTCCATTGGCCCAACAGTTCCCAAATCGCATTGCGGCCATCTTCCCAGACGAGGGTACAGCAGTCCCCTATATCGAGCGGATCGAGGCGGCTGGCCTACTGGTATTAGTGCTGGATACAGGGGATGAAATCGGGCAATGGCTAACTTCTCTGGAGGGTAAGTA
>JALYUO010000927.1 GCA_030853735.1 Chloroflexota bacterium | reverse complement strand
CGCCCACCGTGCGGTAAGGCAGCCCCATCGCGGCTAGGAGGCCGCTCCCACAGTCCGACTCATTCCGCTCCCTAAGCCCGCAGACGTGAGAACGCATAAGCCCTGCCGACCGCTGCGGCTGAATTGCACAGAGGCGGCGGTTAGGCTATACTCCCTCTATGTGCGGCATCTTTGGCATCTGGCATCACGATGAGCGGGCGGTGGACCTCGGCGCGGTGGAACGGGCGACGAGCGCCCTGCGGCATCGCGGGCCGGATGACGAGGGCTATTTGCTGGTCGAAACCCGCACGGGGCGCACGACCCTGTGCGGGGGACCGGCGACCCCGCCCGCGCTGGACCTGCCGCGCCTAAGCACGTTCGCCGGGGACCACTTTGACCTGGCACTGGGTTTCCGTCGCTTGGCAATCCTCGACCTCTCGCCCGCCGGCCACCAACCGATGCCCAGCCCCGACCGGCGGCACTGGCTGATCTTTAACGGCGAAATCTACAACTACCTCGAACTGCGCGCCGAACTCCAGGCGCTGGGCCACCCCTTCCGCACCGGCAGCGATACCGAAGTCATCCTGGCCGCCTATGCCGCCTGGGGACCGGCCTGCCTGAATCGCTTCAACGGGATGTGGGCCTTTGCGCTCTGGCAGGGAGCCAGGCGCGACCTCTTCCTGGCCCGCGACCGCTTTGGCGTGAAGCCGCTCTACACCGCGACCGCCCCCGACGGCACGTTTGCCTTCGCCTCCGAAATCAAGGCATTGGCGGCGGCGGGAGTGGTGGCGTTCCAGCCGGACCCGTTGGCCGTGGCGGCCTATGTGGCGCAAGGCCGCTATCCCAGTGCCCAGGCGGGCGCGACCTTCTGGACCGGGGTGCGGGCGCTGCCGGCGGCGCATTATGCGCGGGTCAGCAGCCCCGCCTGGACCGCCCAACGCTACTGGGGTCTGCCCACTACTGCCGGCCCACCCACCCCCCAGAGCGCGGCCGGCTCCACCTACCGCGACCTGTTTGATGACGCAGTGCGTTTGCGCTTGCGGGCCGATGTCGCGGTGGGCACCTGCTTGTCGGGTGGGCTAGACTCGTCTTCGATTGTGGCCGTCGCCGGCGAATTGATGCAACGCGAACACGCCGTCAGCCTCGAACGCCTGGGCGATCACCAGCAGACGTTCAGCGCCGTCTACGATGAGGCAGGGCGCTGGGATGAGCGCACGCATATCGCGCCCGTGTTAGCGCGCACCGGCGCGGCGGGCAATAGCATCGTGCCCACTGCCGAGCGGCTCTGGACCGACCTGGACCGGCTAATTTGGCACCAGGACGAGCCTTTCGCCGGCACCAGCATTTTCGCGCAGTGGTGCGTGATGAGCCTCGCCCGCGAACGCGGGGTGACGGTGCTGCTCGACGGCCAGGGCGCGGATGAGGTGCTGGGCGGCTACCGGCCTTTCGGCCCGCTGTTGGGCGAACTGTTGCGCGGCGGGCATCCAGGGCGCGCGCTGGCGGCTGTGCGGGCTATCGGCGCGGTGACGGGCTTGCCCCAACTGCCGCTGCTGGCCCGTGCGCTGGTCGGGCAGGCACCCGCGCCCGCGTTGCTGCGCCTGCGTCAACATCGTGTCCGGGGATATGTCGCAGAGGCAGGATTGCGGCCCGATTTGGCCGCCGCGTTGCTAGCCGCCGAAGCCGCTGACGCTGCGCCCTACGTGGCCGGGCGGACTCTGCACCGGCACCTGGCGCGGTTGGTGGTGGAAGACTCGCTGCCGACTCTGCTGCGCTATGAGGATCGCAATTCGATGGCCTTTGCGCGCGAAGCCCGCGTGCCGTTTCTCGACTACCGACTGGTGGAATACGCCTTCACCGCCGCCGCGCCCTGGCGGGTTCATGCCGGCTGGACCAAGTGGATTCAGCGCCAAACGGTGGCCGACCGCTTGCCGGACTCAGTCGTCTGGCGGCGGGACAAAGTGGGCTTCGAGACCCCCGAACTCGCCTGGCTCCGCGCTGGACAGGATCATCTGCTAGACTTACTAGCGCCGGATAGCCAGGTAGCCGCCTACCTCGATCTACCCGCCGCCCGCGCCGCCGTGCCCCGCCTACTGGCCGCCGGGCAAACCGGCCTCGTCTGGCGCTGGGCGAACTTGGCCGGCTGGCTACGCGCCTTCGGGGGAGCGTAATCACTAGTAAGCCACACTTTACGGATCTCTAGCACTATGGTAATATATCCAAAGTGTTAAGATTGGCATACGGAACTATAGTAATTCAGATAATGATCTGGAGCTTAAGTTAAGAGGAGTTTGCACCCCCAGGTGCAAACGACGCGCCGCCCTCGGAGTTCGCACCTGGGGGTGCAAACTCCTCAGTTGGGGGGCCACCCGCTTCTCCAAGTCAGTATCTGAATTACTATAGCTATGATGATTGTGTAGCTTGGGAGATTCTGATGGATAGTTCACAAGCATACGAGATCGCTCTTCAGGCGTTGGGGAAATTAGCAACCCAAAGGGCTACGTTCCCTTTCGATGCAATTTGGAAGCTTGCTGATGAAGATGTACCGCCCTTATTACGCCCAACGCAAGCTAATCGTCTGATCCGCAATGGATATATCGAGCGAACAGGAAGAGCGATCCGAGCAGAGTCGGGAAGTAGACCCGGCAGCCGGACGGCAGAGTATAAACTTGGTATTCGTTTTCGACAAAACCTACAAGCGAGCGAAACTCCAGCTTTCCCAAAGTTGGAAGGTTTGCACATCACTAATTATCGGGTTTTACGCGATGTCTTGATTGAGCAAATTACCCCCCTAGCAGCCTTTGTTGGACCCAATGGTAGTGGGAAATCTACGATCTTTGATGTACTATCATTTCTGTCAGAATGCTTTACCGTGGGTTTGCGTCGCGCATGGGAAGAGCGTGGCGGCTTCCATGAACTACGAAGCAAAGGTAATGACACAGACCCGATCACGATTACAGTAATCTATCGCGATCAATTAGAAACACAAATGACATACCGCCTAGCCATAAACGGGGATAGTAATTATGATCCTTTTATAGAAGAGGAGTTATTAACAGAATATGGTAACACACAACCCTTGTTGGAGTTCCATGAGGGAGCAGGCGAGTACCAAGACGAGCAAGCACCAACAGGACGCAGTTCTGAGGCATTTCAAGGGCCCGATATATTAGCAGTCAGGAGTTTAGGACAATTTTCGCGCTTGCCACGAATTACCGCCCTATACCAATTCTTGACAGATTGGTATTTGGCTAGTGTGAAAACTGACCGTATACGTAGTGGCGCGGAATTCGGGCCGGTAGCGCAACTCTCAGGGAGTGGTGACAATTTAGCACAGGTTATTCAGTATATGCAACAACACGAACCAGAGCAGTTACAGCAAGTTGTAGATAAACTGTCTCAGTGGATACCGAGATTGGCTGGGATAGAAATTGAACAAAGTGCTGAAGGGCGACTCCTGCTACAGCTACGGGATACGCCCTTTAAGGAACCCATTCTCGCACAATTTGCCTCTGAAGGTACGTTGAAGATGTTAGCTTATCTAACGCTATTCTATAGTTCGCACGCACCACAGCTCATCGGCTTAGAAGAGCCGGAAAACTTTGTAAGTCCACGCCTCTTAGGTGAATTAGCAGAAACGTGTCGGATGGTTACTGATCAACCACAGCTACTCGTGACAACCCATTCACCGTTTTTCGTGAATGCGCTACAGCCGGAGGAGGTGTGGGTATTAAGCCGGGGCACGGACGGCTACACCCAAGTGCAGCGCGCTGCCGACATTCCAGGTATTCCGCAGTTCATGGCGCATGGTGCCCAGCTAGGCGATCTGTGGATGGAAGGCTACTTTCGACCGTCACAGGCGCTACTAGAGGCGTATAATCAAGTAAAGCTGGCTGATTCGGAGCAAGCGGAGAATTAACGGTTATGCACATCGAAGTGTTAGTTGAAGAAGAGTCGGCTAAGGTAGCACTGGATATTTTATTGCCTAAGATGTTAGAGGGCAAAGCAAGCTGCGCGATTCATGATCTCGGCGGCAAAGACAAAATGCTCAAGACGTTAAATAGCAGATTAAAGGGTTATAAAAATTGGCCGCCCTTTGATCTACGTGTCCTTGTGTTGCTAGATCGTGATGATGAAGACTGTCACCATCTTAAACAGAAGTTAGAGACTGCTGCCCGTAACGCAGGTTTTGTCACACGCAGTGCTAGAGTGGGATCATCGTTCCAATTACTGAACCGCATAGCAATTGAAGAATTAGAGGCTTGGTTTTTCGGCGATGTAGCTGCTTTAGTCAGTGCCTACCCCCGTGTTCATAACCTTAATGAGAATCAATCTGGCTACCGTGATCCTGATGCTATTCAGGGTGGCACTTGGGAAGCACTTTTGCGAGAGTTACAGAAAGCAAATTACTATAGATATCAAAAGGGTCTACCAAAGGGTGAGGTAGCGCGCAAAATAGCCGAACACATGGACCCAACTCGCAATCGTTCACGCAGCTTTCAGGTGTTTCGTGAGGGGTTGTTGGAACTGATCAATTAAACAGTAAAGTAAAAAGAGGGCCACGCAGCCTATGCGGGACCCTCTATTTCTGCAGCTCTCCTTAGCCCGCCACCTCTGGGCCGGCTGTGCGACCGGGATGCGCTTCGACCACCTTGACCGTGGCGGCGGTGCTGCCGACTTCGGCGGGGGTGGGGATGCGCGTGAAGGGGGCGAAGTGGCAGGCAACCCAGTGTTCGTGGGCTCCCGCTTCCGCCACGTTGCGCCACTCCGGGACTTGCTGCTTGCAAATGTCTTGCGCCAGCCAGCAGCGCGTGTGAAAACGGCAGCCGGTGGGCGGGTTGAGTGGGCTGGGCACGTCGCCTTTGAGCACGATGCGCTGGCGGCGGTTGCGCGGGTCGGGCATCGGGATAGCCGACAGCAACGCCTGGGTGTAAGGATGCTGGGGATTCGCGAACAGCGCCTCGCGCGTGGCGAGTTCAGCCATTTTGCCCAGATACATCACGCCCACGCGGTCCGAGGCGTGTTCGACCACGCTCAGGTTGTGGGCGATAAACAGGTAGGTCAGCCCGAACTCCCGCTGTAGATCCTGCAGCAGGTTGAGCACCTGCGACTGCACCGACACATCGAGCGCCGAGACCGGCTCGTCACAGACGATGAACTTGGGACGCAGGGCCAGGGCGCGCGCGATGCCGATGCGCTGGCGCTGGCCGCCGGAGAATTCGTGCGGATAGCGGCGGGCGTGTTCGGCGTGCAGCCCGACGCGCTCCAGCACGTCGCGCACGCGCTCGTTGCGATCCTCGTCGCTGACCCCATGAATCCGCAAGCCTTCGCCTACGCTTTCGCCAATCGGCACGCGCGGATCAAGCGACGAATAGGGATCTTGGAAGATAATCTGGATGTCGCGGCGGGCCTTTTTCAGATCGACCGCATTGAGGTTGAAAAAGTCGCTGCCCTGGAACAGCACCGTGCCCCCACTGGGCGGCAGCAGGCGCAGGATGGTGCGGCCCACGGTCGTCTTGCCGCAGCCCGACTCACCGACCAGGCCCAGCGTCTCGCCGGTGCGGACGTAGAAGCTCACGTCATCTACCGCTTTGACTTGGCCGACGACCCGTTGCAAGACTCCGCCACGCACCGGGAAATACTTTTTGACGTTTTGCACCTGCAACAGTATTTCGGCCCCCGCCGATCCGGCGGCCCCGGCTTCGGTGGGGGTGGGGCTGCCGGGGGCAGCCGGCGCGGTATATTGCGGTTCGATATTTGGCATCGGTGTAACGGCTCCTCTAACCGGTAACTGAATGCGTCGCCGGGCCGGACTTGGTCCCGAGCGCTTCGTCGGCATACAACCAGCAGCGCGACGTGCGGTTGTCAGGCAAGATGAAAAGCGCCGGGTCTTCCTGGCGGCAAATATCCATGACGTGCGGGCAACGATTGGCGAAGCGGCAGCCCGGCGGCAGGTTCCGCAGGTTGGGCACCGAGCCGGGGATCACGTCGAGGCGTTCTTTGACTTGGCCCAACACCGGGATCGAAGCGAGCAAGCCCTGCGTGTAGGGGTGTTTGGGCGCATCAAACAGTTGGTTCACCTCGGCCTCTTCGACCACATGACCGGCATACATGACCGCCACATCATCGGCCATTTCCGCCACCACGCCCAGGTCGTGCGTGATCAAGATGATGCCGGTGTTGAAATTGGCTTTGAGGTCTTTCATCAACTCGAGGATCTGGGCCTGGATCGTGACATCCAACGCGGTGGTCGGCTCATCGGCAATCAGCAGTTCGGGTTCGCAGGCCAGGGCCATGGCGATCATCACGCGCTGGCACATCCCGCCTGACATTTCATGCGGATAGCTCTGGGCGCGGCTTTTGGCCGAAGGGATGCCGACCATCGTGAGCAGCTCAATGGTGCGCTTCAGCGCCGCGTCACGGCTCAATTCGCGGTGCAACATCAGCACTTCACTGATCTGATCGCCCACGCGGAAGACCGGGTTGAGGCAACTGGTCGGCTGCTGAAAGACCATCGAAATCTGATTGCCGCGGATCTTGCACATCTGGTTTTCGGTCAGCTCCAACAGATCCTGACCCTTAAACAAGATTTTGCCGCCGACCACTTTACCCGGCTGGCCGATCAAGCGCATGATGGACAGCGAGGTCACGCTCTTGCCACAGCCGGACTCGCCCACGATGCCCAGCGTCTCGCCCCGCCGCACGTTAAAGCTCACGCCGTCTACGGCGCGCACCACCCCATCTTCGGTATAAAAATAGGTCTGCAAATCTTCGACGCGCAGGATCACATCAGGGTCGCCGGCGGCCTCGCCCGTGCCGGGGGGGGTCTGGGGAAGGGCTTGGGTATCCAGGATAAGGCTCCTTTCGTATACCGGTACTGCGTGCTGGATGGATCGGCTAGCGGTGCGGAACTCTAAGCGGGAGCGTCGGGATCATCCGCTGCGGGCCACCCGCTGGCAGCGGAGCCGGCGGAAATCCATTAGGGACCAGTGTAGCAGAAATCTCAGGCGCTGTCAAATCGGGCCAAGCGCGTAACTGTTCAGGATGAGGGCAAAAGAATTGCGTCCCCACCGCCGAGCAGGGTCAGACAGGCGGCCAAGGGGTTCTCCCCCCGCCGTTCCCAGGTCGCAAACAAGCTCTGCAACCCCAGGCGCGTGG
>JALYUO010000923.1 GCA_030853735.1 Chloroflexota bacterium | reverse complement strand
CTGCTGGCCGCCCGCCCGCTGGTGCGCCTGGGCTGCTACGGCCCGGCGCGGGCGCGAATGTATTGCCTGCCGTTGTGGGCCATGAGCCAGGGCGACAGCCTCTGGTTCTACCACCCGCCCGGCGGCGCGGCGCTGCTGGAAGCCTTGCGCGAGCATCCGCAAGGCGTGTGCGCCCAGGTGGACAACCTCGATTGCAGCCCCGCCGCCGACCCCGGCCAGCCCTGGCGCAGCGCGCTGGCCGAGGGCACGGCTACCGTCCACGCGCTGGGGCCGGATAGCGATCTGCCCGCCGGGGTGCCCGCCGCCGTATTGCACATCATGCGTGACCGGCTGGCGAGCTTCGCGATTCGCTCTGTGTTCGTGCCGCCCGATCCCGACTTGGCCCCGCCCGCCGGCGCGCTGATCCGGCTGCGGATCGAATCGTTGTCGGGCCAAGCAACCGGCGAGCCGCTATGACCGGGCGCGACTGGCTGGGGCTGGCGATCAGCTTTATCTACCCGGTGCTGCTGTTGATCGTGGCCGAAACGATCCGCCGGCGCGCCGGTTGGCCGCCGGAGTTCACGCGCAAGCTGGTACATATCGGCGCGGGGATGTGGGTGTTCGGCGCGCTGGCCCTGTTCGACCACTACTGGGCGGCGCTGATCGCCACCAGCGCGTTTATCGGCATCAACGCCCTCTCGGCCCGTCGCAGCCTGATCCCGGCGATGGACGCGGCGCGTAGCGCAGGGCTGGGCACCGTCTGGTTCATGGTCAGCTTCACCCTGCTGCTCGTCTGGTTCGGCAGCGCGGGGCGGCCCTATCTGGCGGCGGCGGCGCTGATGGCGCTCACCTGGGGCGACTCCGTGGCCGCGCTGGTGGGGCAACGCTGGGGCCGGCACCGCTATCGCATCAGCGGCCAAACGCGCTCGCTCGAAGGCTCGGCGGCGGGCGCGCTGGCGACGTTCGTGACGGTCGGCCTCACGCTGGGCGGGCTGGCCCCGGCGCTCTACTCGCCGGAGCGGGCGCTGACCGTGGCCGCGTTGGCCGGCGTGGTGGCGATGCTGCTGGAACCGGCGGCTCCCTCCGGTCAGGATAATCTCAGCATCCCGGTCGGCGTGGCGGTGGTTCTTTGGCTGCTCGACACTGGGCGCGTCAGCCCGACTGACCTGGCGCTGGGCTTGGCGCTGAGTGCCCTGATCGCCGGGCTGGCCTATCGGACGGGTAGCCTGACCCCTGGCGGCGTGCTGGGCGCGATCCTGACCGGCACGGCCACGTTCGCCTTCGGCGGGCTGGCCTGGGGCTTGACGCTGATCGCCTTTTTCGTCGCATCCAGCGCGCTAGGGCGGGTGGGCGGGCGCAGTACACGTAAGCAGACGGCGGCGCAGGCGTTCGCCAAGGGCGGGCAACGGGATTTGGGCCAGGCGCTGGCGAACGGCGGTGTGGCGGCCTTGCTGGCGACCGGCGTAGCGGCGGCTTCCCCGGCGTGGGGCGTGCCGCTGTTCGCCGCCTTTGTCGGCAGCCTCGCCGCCGTCACCGCCGACACCTGGGCCACCGAACTGGGCGTTCTCAGCCGCAGCGTGCCGCGCCTAGTCACGACCGGGCGGCGGGTGGTGCCGGGCACATCGGGCGCGGTGAGCGGCATGGGCCTGCTGGCGGCGGCGGCGGGCGCGTTGTTTATCGGTCTGATGGCCTGGCTCCTCGGCACGATCTGGCCGACACACGGCACAGCCTTACCTGGCGGGCGGCTGCTCCTGGCGGCGCTGATCGGTGGCATGGTCGGCGCGCTGTTCGATTCGCTGCTGGGCGCGACTGTGCAGGCCGTCTACTGGTGCCCCACCTGTGGCCGCGAAACCGAACGGCGCGTCCATTCCTGCGGCACGCCCACGCGCCTCTATCGCGGGCACGCCTGGGCCGACAACGAGACCGTCAACCTCGGCTGTGCCCTCGTCGGCGCGCTGGTCGGGGGGGCATTGGCCCTGCTTTAAGTCATCCCTCCTCGGGCTTGCGGCGGAATTGCCGTGCCGGGGCGGGCGGGCGGGAACCTATTCAGGGGCGAGCGCGTCAAGAGACAAGAACGGGAGCGACTGCTATACAGTTCACCCGCCCAGTCAACCGCTACCTCAACCACGAATAGGAGAACATTGATGACCCGACCTTTCGCTTATTTATCCTGCCTCTCATTGGGCTTGCTGTGTCTGGCGTGTGCCGGTAGCGACGTGCCGGCTACACCGACCCTGGTGGCCCTTAGCGCCACGCCGGTTGCCACGGCACCGGTCGCCGCCACCGCGACTGACGTTGTTCAGGCTACGCCGTCGGCTACGGCTATCGCGCTCACCCCCACTGTTGGCGGGCAGGCTCCGTTGACGTTCGCCGCCATCCAGGCCGCCATCCAGCGCATCCAAACCGACAATCTCAACAAGACCTATGACGAGCAGCAGGCGGCCCTCAGCAGCTACACCGCCTCACTGATCGGCAAGCCGGTGCAAGCCTGGGATGGCTGGGTCAGCTTGGTCTATAAGGACAACAGCGCGTATCAGGTGCAACTCTATGCCGAAGATCCCTATCATGCCACGCCGGTGCCTACCCAGATCAAAGGCACCCCGGCAGCAGAACCCCTGCTGCTGAACCTGAGCCAGGTAGACGCGGCGCAAGCACAAACGCTGCGACCGGGCCAACACTTGCACGTAGACGGCACAGTGGCCGGCATCGAAGCCTCGTTCAGCCCGGCGATCCAGATCACGACCACGCACCTGACCCTGGCCGAGCCGGTGGGTAGCAACCCCGGCCCTGCGGCGACTCCTGTGGCCCTGGCGACTCCGTTGGTCGTCCCAACTGCGGCTCCTGTGGCCGCCGGCCAAGATACTGCGCCGACTCTGGCCGAGATCCAGGCCCATCTCCAAACCCTGCAAACACCCGAAGCCCTGGCCCCCTATTTGGCGGGCTTGACCGGCAAGACGGTCACGGCCTGGGACGGTTGGGTGATCAACACGGCGGGACCACAGGACGGCAGCGATCAGCCGGCGAACCGGGTGCTGATCAGCCTGAATGATCCTTATGCCAGCGCTGCGTCGGTCGCTCCCACGACGGCCGCGCAGAAACGGCCAGGGTTGGATAGCCCGGCAGCCGCGCAGGTCACGTTGCAGTTTGCCACTGCCGAGGCAGTGCAAAAGCTGCGCCCCGGCCAGCGTATCCGCTTCAACGGCACGCTGGGCCAGGTGAGCGGCGACTATCGCCGCATTACGCTGCCGATTGTGGCGACCAGCAGCCAAGTGATCGAAGATCGGGTGGCCTCCGTGATCGCGCCCGCCGATCTGGCCGGGATCGTGCTGGCGTTGAATCGCACGCCTTGCTTCGGTGCGTGTCCTTCGTACCGCGTGACGGTCTATGGTAACGGCGTGGTCGTGTGGGAAGGCGATCAGTATGTGGCGCTGCCGGGCGCACACATCAGCGTGATCAGCCTGGATCAGGTGCGCGAGCTAGTGGCGGCGTTTACAAAGGCCGACTACTTCGCTCTTGACAATTCCTATACCGACTACCGGGTGACGGATATGGCCTACATCAACACGCTGTTCAGCCGGGGCGGGAAAACCAAAACCGTGCAACATTACCTGGGGGATCGCACTGCCCCCAGCAAACTGGCTATCCTAGAAGCCCAGATTGACGGCATCATCGGCACCGCACCCTGGAGCGGTCAGGATCGCTAACGCGCCTACCCCTCCATAAAATAGTGACCTCCCCCACTTGTTCGCAAGCGCGGGAGGTCGCTACGCTAGTCATTTGGTTGCGGTCTGTTATAAGGAGCAATGACCTTTGTACCGACTTCTTGCCGCACTTAGCCTGCTTTCGCTGGGTGTTGTGTGCCTAGCTTCCACTGGCGCAGGGTTGCCTCCAGCGCCGACGCTTGAAGATCGCATCGCTGGCCTAACCGTAGCGCCGGATTTAGCCGGCACAATGCTGTCCCTCGAGCGAACGATGTGTTTCGGCTTTTGTCCTGCTTACCGCGTGACGGTCTACGGCAACGGCGAAGTGATCTGGGAAGGGGATCAGTACGTAGCCGTGCCTGGAGTACGGCTCGCCGTGATCAGCCAGGATCAGGTGCGGCAACTGGTGGCGGCGTTTGAGAGGACCGACTACTTTGCTCTAAAGGATCAGTACACAGAATATATGGTCACTGACAGTCCCTCTGCTGTGACGCATTTCCAGCGCGGCGGCAAAGGCAAAACGGTGGACCATTACCACGGCGATCTCAATGCCCCCAGAAAATTGACCACTCTGGAGGCGCAGATTGACGAGATTGTGGGCACCACGCAATGGATCGGCCAGGATCGGTAAGAAGACCGGCTACAAACAGCGACCCGCCGCACTTGCGAATAAGTGCGGCGGGTCGCTGTTTATGCTTTGTATTGACTCCGGCTGGCGGCTACGGGGCAGGGGTCGCTGCCGCCGGCACGGTACCCGCTGCTGCGGGCGTGGTGGCGGCGGAAGTGGCCGCTGGGCTGCCGGCGGGCGCGGCAAGTTGCGCGAGGATGCCGGCGGCTTCGCTGGCTTGCGGGCTGGTGCCGCCGATCTGCACGGCTTGTTGCGCGTATTGCTGGGCTTTGGCCGGCTGGGCCGGCTGCTCGTCGCGGTAGACCCGTGCCAAACCGACCATCGCGCTCAAGTTTTGCGGCTCGGTCTGTAAGGCTTGCAGATAAAACTGCTCGGCAAACTGGTATTGCTTTTTCTGCTCAAACGATGCGCCGTTATTGACTAAACTGGTCACATCACTCGTCGGCGGCACGGTGGCAATCACCCCGGCGGTGCCCGTGTTTGCGATAGATCCATACACGCTGGCGACCGTGCTGATGACCAGCACGAGGCCAATCGTCAGGGTCAATATCTGATAGATGAGGCGGTTGCTGTCGGCGCGGCGGCGTTTGCGACGCGGGGCAGCGG
>JALYUO010000922.1 GCA_030853735.1 Chloroflexota bacterium | reverse complement strand
AACAAGTACGGCGCAGCAAGCAGCGCTGCTACACTCGCCAGCGTGCCGCTACGCCCCCAACCGAACAGTTACGACAGATCCCAACTGCCTATCCATGTTCGCGGCACACACTATTCGGGTCTGCGGGCCGTAATCGGGGATGGACTGCTTCGTTTGTTTTTCAGCGCGTGGAGTGTAGTATCCGAGGATATAGGACAAACCTACTAAAAAGGGGACAAGGGTGTTGATTAAATTTCTCTGTGCCATATATTAATAACTATAGTAGCATTGAATTCTAAAACAAGAGGAATGCTGGGTTATGATTTGTTATTGATTAAAGGAAATATCTAGAGGAACCTGGCTAAAGTCAATTTCGCCCTGAGAATTACGATATCCTATAAGCGGCTGAAGATCAGACCCAATTTTGCCATTAATTTCCCCGAAGCTTACATTTCCATAGAGACCTAAATAGCTTCTCAAGAATAATTCGCTAGATAAACTATGAGGTGGATATCTCGGATCATTCAGTCCAGCTTTGAAGCGGTTCAAATTTTCATAATCGCCAAGAATAGGAGAAAGAGTCCCGAGTTGTAAATAACGTGTGCCTTTGCCATCAGGTTCTGTCATATACACAGAAGAATCTCGAGACGTAGGGATTTCGAATACTTTCAAGCCTTTAAAAGCCTTTATCCCTTCCGTTGTTTGAAGGGAGGCGAGGTCATTCCCAAGAGGCATAGAGATAATGGTTTCGTTGATTGTCCCAGATTTGCCTGTTGCTTCATACATCCGATTGAACAGCTTTGCCATATCCTCATTACTTTTACTCACAAAATGGAGGGGAGACTGCTCAATGATTTTTATCTCGCCGTATTTATAAGTAATGTCAAGCGACACAAGTCCTTCGGCTGTTTTTGTCGCCTCCGCCGTTGGCGTAACGGTAGCTGGGCCTACCGAGGGAGTTAGAGGGACTTCACCCGTGGTCAGCCCACGATAAATAATTTGGCCTTGCAACCCTATTTGCACCACAGTGCTATTCTTTTTATCTTTCATATCAGCTGTTACCAGGGAAGGAGTCTGATCATAATTATCGGGATTCACCGTGACAGCCATACGCTCGAATTGCTGGAACAGGACTGAAGTCATTTGACCATTGATCTTGGTATCAATCCAGACTGCCGGGCCTTTCGGTAAACCTGCGTTGGGAATTTGCTGATCGCCAAACATTTTTGCCAGCCCTTTGCTTATAATATCGGGTATTTTATGGCCGGTGCGCGCATCCTTTGCCCCCAGGTTGTATTGGGTTGCTTGCTCACTCGTCATCTTTGGGAAATGCGCCCTGATGTCAAAGGTAGCTAATTGAGCATCGGCCGCCAGCTTTTGATTGGCGGTCTGCCAGCCGGCATCCACTTGTGATTGCAGCAGCTCGGCCATTTGGGCGACCGTTGGCGTTGCCGTATCGCCTTCACCCGCCACGGGCAGGCCCAGAAAGGCCGCTCGAACCGATGGAGCTAACTCGATAAACTCGCTTGCTGTTACCTGAATTTTACCCTCGTAGATCAAGGTGGTTAAAATTTGTGGCGTAGGGATGTTGTTAAACGCGGTATAAGCAGCGCGTTCATGAATGGTTAATTCTACAAATTGTCCGTTTTTGGCTCTGATAAATAGAGATCCGAGCCGTAGCCCCGGCGTACTTTCAGGTGTAATGCCATATCGTGTATAGTTATTCTGTTCCAGTAATTGGATATCGAAAGCCATATCATCTACAGCGTTAGCAGGCCGTGGATCCATATAAATACCGCTGCCGGTATACGTTTCTCTTGCGCCTGCCGGGAGATCGGTAAATGTGTTGACGGGTTTTGGCGCACCATCATTCAGGGGTGAAGCGAATCCGCTGCTGGTCAGCGACTGAGTCATAGGGGGATGACTCTGTGCGTATGCTGCTGCTGCCGAGACCATTTGCGGTAACCCGACTGCCAGCGCCAGTAGTCCCAGGATCAGCCGGTAGCTGCCGGCGGTCACGCGCCGGCGCAACGGGGGGTGCTGGATTGCGGCGGCGTTCTGCGGCGGGCGGCAACCGCGCCGCCGCGCTTTGGTGACGACGAACATCATCTCACCTACTGCGAGCGTAATACCTTGTGGCGTGACACCTTCATACACAAAGGCATTATATTGCTGAATTAAGCGCGTGTCAAGTGGCCGATGGGGGGCCAGGGGGCGCTGCATCGTTATGCAGCGCCGCCGTGCGGCCAAGTCGCCTATCCGTGTTCGCGGCACGCGCTATTTGGGTATGCGGGCCGTATTCGGGGATGGCCCGCGCCTGTAGGTTAGGATGGGGGTACGGCAAGCATCGCGGGGTGGAACCGGCTCCTACAATCCGTGCCTCATCGCGGCCAGGAGGCCGCTCCCACAGTCCGGTGTTCTCCCGGTGTGGGCGCGGTTCCTGACCCCTGACCCCCGCCTAGTGAAACTGCGCCGCCTCGGTGGAGCCGGCGAGGGCGAGGGTGGAGGCGTGGCCGCCGGCGATGACCTGGGCGACTTGGTCGAAGTAGCCGGTGCCGACTTCGCGCTGGTGCTTGGTGGCCGTATAGCCCGCCGCTTCGCCGGCGAACTCAGCCTGCTGGAGGTCAGAGTAGGCGGCCATGCCGTGGCTGCGGTAGGCGTGGGCCAATTGGAACATCGAGTGGTTGAGGGCGTGGAAGCCGGCCAGGGTCACGAACTGGAACTTGTAGCCCATCGCGCCGATTTCGCGCTGGAAGCGGGCAATCGTGCCGGCATCCAGCTTTTTGGCCCAGTTGAACGACGGCGAGCAGTTGTAGGCCAGCAACTTGCCGGGGAACTGGGCGTGGATCGCCTCAGCAAAGCGGGCGGCTTCGGCCAGATTGGGTTCGGCGGTCTCGCACCAGAGCAGGTCGGCATAGGGTGCGTAGGCCAAGCCGCGGGCGATAGCCGCGTCGAGGCCACAGGCCAGACCGTAGAAGCCTTCGGGCGTGCGCTCACCGGTCAGGAAGGGGCGGTCGCGCTCGTCAATGTCGCTGGTCAGCAGGTTGGCGGCGTTGGCATCGGTGCGCGCCAGCAGGATCGTTGGCACGCCCAGCACATCGGCAGCCAGGCGCGCCGCGACCAGATTGCGGATCGCTTGCGCGGTCGGGATCAGCACCTTGCCACCCATGTGGCCGCACTTCTTCTCGGAGGCCAACTGGTCCTCGAAATGCACCCCGGCAGCGCCGGCCTCGATCATGGCCTTCATCAACTCAAACACATTGAGCGGCCCGCCGAAGCCCGCCTCGCCGTCGGCCACGATGGGCGCGAACCAGTCGATCTGGTCATCGCCTTCGGCGTGGCCGATCTGGTCGGCGCGCTGCAATGCTTGATTGATGCGGCGCACGACGTGCGGCACGCTGTTGGCTGGATAGAGGCTCTGGTCGGGATACATCTGCCCGGCTAAGTTCGCGTCGGCGGCCACCTGCCAGCCACTCAGGTAGATCGCTTGTAGGCCGGCTTTCACCTGCTGCACGGCCTGATTGCCGGTCAAGCAGCCCAGTGTCGGCACAAAGTCTTCGCTGTGCAACAGATCCCACAGCCGCTCGGCCCCGCGCCGGGCCAGGGTGTACTCGATCAGGACGGAGCCACGCAAGCGTTCCACATCGGCGGGCGTGTAGGGGCGGGTGATGCCCTGCCAGCGCGGGCTGTGATCCCAGTCGTGGGTCATAGTGAAGGGGTCAGGGGTTGGCATGGTCACACCTCCTCAGCCGCTAAGGCGCGGTAGCCCGGCAGGGTCAAGAACTCGACAAACGTATCGCTGGTGATCAGCGCGTCAAACAGATCGCGTGCCTGGGCGTAATGCGCGGCGGCGTTGGCGGTCGCGGCGGGCTGATCGGCCAAGCGCGCCATCTCGTCGGCCAGAAACTCCTGCACTAACGGCACGGTGACTTTGCGCCCGTCATCTAGCTTGCCGGCGGGGTGGCGAATCCATTGCCAGACTTGCGAGCGGCAAATCTCGGCGGTGGCCGCGTCTTCCATCAAGTTGTTGATCGGCACCGCGCCCGACCCGCCCAGCCACGCCGCGACATACTGCACCCCAACACTGATGTTGAGCCGCAACCCGGCCTCGGTGATCGTGCCCACCGGCACCGCCACCAAATCTGCGGCGCTGACCTGCACATCCGTGCGCTTGCGATCAATCTGGTTGGGCGTGGGCATCGTCGCGTCGAACACCGCCAGCGCCACCGGCACGAGGCCAGGGTGGGCGACCCAGGTGCCGTCGTGCCCGTCGGTGGCCTCGCGCTCTTTGTCGGCGCGCACGGCGGCCATCGCCCGGTCGTTAGCTTCCGGCGCATTCTTGACCGGGATATAGGCCGACATCCCACCCATCGCGTGGGCGTTACGGCGGTGGCAAGTCTGGATCAGCAGCAGCGAGTAGGCACGCATGAAGGGCGTGGTCATGGTGACTTGGCCGCGGTCGGGATAGATCCAATCGGGCCGATTGCGAAACTTTTTGATCGCGCTGAAGATGTAGTCCCAGCGCCCGCAGTTGAGGCCCGCCGAATGGTCGCGCAATTCGTAGAGAATCTCGTCCATCTCGAAGGAGGCCAGGATCGTCTCGATCAGCACCGTGGCCCGGATGCTGCCCTGCGGCACGCCCAGCAGGTCTTGCGCGCGCACAAAGACGCTATTCCAGAGCCGCGCCTCTAAATGGCTCTCTATTTTGGGCAGGTAGAAATAGGGGCCGGACCCCTGTTCCAGCAGCGCACGGGCGTTGTGAAAGAAATAGAGGCCGAAATCGAACAGGCTGGCCGAGATCGGTGCGCCATCCAGCAGCGCGTGCCCTTCAACCAAGTGCCAACCACGCGGGCGCACCATCAGCGTGGCGGTATCAGCGTTCAGCACGTAGTTTTTGCCTTCGGGGCTACTATAGCTGATGGTGCGCGCCACGGCATCACGCAGGTTGATCTGGCCCTCAACCACGTTGGCCCAGGTCGGCGAGAGCGAGTCCTCGAAGTCGGCCATGAACACCCGTGCGCCGGAGTTGAGCGCGTTGATGACCATCTTGCGGTCGCAAGGGCCGGTGATCTCCACGCGGCGATCCAGCAAATCGGCGGGGATGGGGGCGACCGTCCAATCGTCGGCACGGACTGCGGTCGTCGCCGGCAGGAAGTCGGGCCACTCGCCGGCATCGAGCGCCGCTTGGCGGGCTTCACGCCGTTCGAGCAGTTCAAGGCGGGTCGGGCCGAACTCGCGGGCCAGCGCGGCCACGAAGGCCAGCGCGGCGGGGGTCAGGATCGCGGCCTGGGCCGGACTGACGGGTACAGTGATCTGGAGCCGATCCAGATCGCGGCTAGAGGTGGGTGTGGTCATGCGCTTTCCTCTCATTGGGTTATCAAACACGAACACAATATTCGGTTAATCAGCGTGCCCCGCGAACCCCATTGTCCGCACGGTCCCGCTAATAATTCCGCTATTATAGCATACTGGGAGGAAAGCTGCTGGGAGGATGCGCTATAACGCAGCCGCAGGGAGGCGGGGCGACGGGAACTCGCCGCTACCGCTACGAAGCCTGCCTACGCGGGCTACGACCATACCCTCTGTGAATTGAGGATTTAGAGTCTGCCGCCCCGCGCGCAGCCCGCGTAGGCAGGCTTCGTAGCGGTAGCGGCGAGTTCCCGTCGCCCGGTTTTCGATGCAATCACCCCAGCTACGCCAGCCGGCGGCTCTCTTTGTAGGGGAAAATGTCGATCACTTCGCCTGCGCGGTGGCGGACTTGCAGGCTTTGCCAGAAAGGCACCCCAAAGAGGTCGCTATGCGCGGCGGTGAAGATCGGACGCAGGGCAGAGGGTAATCCCAGGAAGGTCGCCATTTCGGAGGGGAATACATCGTATTCGCCCACATGGAAAGCCGGTTCGGCCAACAGATCGTCATCGGATTCGTCGTCGCCGGCGGGCAGCTCGCGGAAGGTGCAGTCGGTCAGCAGGCAGAGTTCGTCGTAGTCGTAGAAGACGACGCGCCCGTGGCGGGTCACGCCGAAGTTTTTGAGCAGAATGTCGCCGGGGAAGATATTGGTCACCGCCAAGTCTTTGATGCACTGGCCGTAATCCAGCACCGTCTCGGCGGCGGGGGCCGGGTCGGCTTCCTGGAAATAGAGGTTGAGCGGCGTGATGCGCCGTTCGGTGTAGAGATGCTTAATGACCACCGTCTCGCCATCCAGCGAGACGGTGTTGGCGGCCACGTCGAGCAACTCGGCCAATAGTTCGGGCGCGAAGCGGGCGCGGGCAAAGCGCAGATGCTCAAACTCTTGCGCGTCTACCAGCCGCCCCCCGCGGTCGTGGCGAAACACGAGGCTGTAGCGGCTTTTCACTTCGCGGCGCGTCGTGGTCTTGGGATAGTCAAAGCTGTCTTTGATGATCTTGAACACCACATCATACGACAGCAACGTGAACACCACCATGACCATGCCCCGTTCGCCGGGCGCGCGCACAAAGGGGTCGTCGGAGGCGGCGAGGTGGCGCAGCAGGTCGCGGTAGAGTTCGGTTTTGCCGTGCTTGTTGTAGCCAATCGAGGTGTAGAGTTCGGCGATGGGTTTGAGCGGCATGATGGATTTAAGGAAGCGCACCAGCGCGTGCGGCGTATCCACCTCGACATGAAAATAGGAGCGGGCGAAGCTGAAGACCATGCTCACCTCGTCGGGCGTGTGCAACACTGCGTCTACCCGCACGCCTTGTGCGTCGTTGACGAAAGCCAGCAAGAGCGGGATGGCGGCGTGGGCGATGCGGATGCGGCCCACCAGGTATGCACCTTTGCCGCGATAAAAGACCGGCGTTGCCATTTCGATGGCCTCAACGGCGGCGCTGCGCCCCGTGTCGGCGAGATAGCGGTCAATCGCGGCGGCGACACAGGTGACGTTGCGCGCGGCCTGGGACGTGTCGGCGGCGAAAGGGTAATCGGCCAAGATCGTGCCGATCAGCGCGGCGGTGTCGCCCTGGCCTTCGTAGCGGCGATAGACTGGCGCATCGTCATCGGCCACCGGCGGCTCGTTGGCTGCGCCCACATATTCGATGTCGGGGTCCATCGGGTGGGTTGCCAACACGCGCATGGTCACGGAATTGTAGAAGCTCTCGGCGATGTCACAGTCCGGTTGTCCAGCGATGGCGGAGGTATAGATAGCCTTCACCTCCGTCCAAAAGGGGCGGTCGGCGGCCTGCTCGGCCAAGCGTGCGCGCAAGCCGGCCACTACCGTATCCACCTGGGTTTTGTAGAGATCCAGCCGTTCTTCGGCATCCTTATGGACCTGGGGCCAGTCACACGCCGCGAAGCGCACGCCCGCGCGCTGGGTGATAGCCTGGAAAGTGGTGTGGTAGCCTTGGAAGGCCGCATAAATCGTGGCAGCAGTATCATGCGCCAGCGGGTCCGGTCCATCACTCATGCGGGGCTACCTTTCTATAGACTTGGGGACGGACGGCAACACGGAGACACGGAGACACGGAGACACGGAG
>JALYUO010000919.1 GCA_030853735.1 Chloroflexota bacterium | reverse complement strand
GAGTTAGGCAAACCGGGAGGCTGGGGCGACCGGATCCGTCCTAAAACTGCGGATCTACGATCGGCCCCGGCTCCAGCCCGCGTAGGCGGGCTTTGTAGCGGTAGCGGCGAGTTCCAGTCGCCCGTGCTTATTTCGCTGCAATTGCCCCTTGGACGAGGGTTGAGGGTTGAGGGTTGAGGGTTGAGTTAACGGCACGGGTGCGGCAAGCAGCGCCGCTACATCTTATTCGGTGAGGGTCTGAACTAGGGCGGCGAGGTCGGGCCAGCCGTAGGCGATTTCGTGCAGGGTGGTGGTGCCGAGGGTGAGGGGTTGTTCGCGCAGGTACACGCCGCCCAGGCGCTCGTAGAAGCCACGGGCGGGATTGGTCGCCAACACCCAGAGCAGCAAGGCGCGGTGGCCGTCGGCGCGGAGGCGGGCGGCGACGGCGGCGACGAGCCGGCGGCCCAAGCCGCTGCGCTGGCAGTGCGCCTGGATGTAGAGGGCATAGAGTTCGCCGGTGTAGATCAGGTTAGCTTCGCGCTCTGGGCCGCCGGAGGCAAAGCCGACCACGCTGCCGTCGGCGGCGGTGGCGACGTAGGCGCGCAGGGGCGGTTCTGCTGCACAAAGTTTGGCGGCCCAGGTGCGTTCGCGGTCGGCGTAGTTCATGTGCGCCAGGACCGAGTCGGGCACCAAGCCGGCATAGGTGGTGCGCCAAGTGTCCACGCTGACCCGTGCGATGGCGGCCGCATCGGCGCAGCCGGCTTCGCGGATGCCTGTTGTGCTTGACACCATTTTGTAGCCTCCCCTATAATAGCTTATGATCTATTATACACAGCGCTTACAATGGGCACGGTACTGCCTGCTTTTGCCGGCGGCTGTGCTGTTGTTGGTGGCGTGCGACATGGGGCCGAATGGGCCAACCCCCAGCCCCGGCCGCACGCCCACCAGCACGGTCGCCACTCCGGTGGCCGGGCGCGCCACCGCTGTGCCCCCTATCCCGGCGACCGCCGCGCCGCCGACAGCGACCCAACCGCCGCAGATCCCACGAGGGGGCACGCTGACGATCCGCATTCCGACCGATGTCAGCACACTCAACCCATTGTTTGTGGATCGCGGGCCGGATAAGCGCGACGCAGTGGCCGCCGAAGTGACGGGGCTGCTGTTTAGCGGACTGACCCAGCTGGATGATCACCTGCGCCCGCAGCCCGACTTGGCCCAAAGCTGGGAGGTGGCTGCCGACGGCTTGAGCGTCGTCTTTAAGCTGCGCCCAAACCTGCTGTGGTCCGACGGCCAGCCCCTGACTTCGGATGATGTGATCTGGACCTACAGCACTACGTTGGCGCTGACCAGCACCCTCAGCACGTTGCAATATCACTTGCGCGATACGGTGTTGCAGATCCAGAAGGCCGATCCGCCGGACAGCACGATCAAGTTCTGGCTGAAAAAGCCGTATACGCCGATCTTGAGCGACCTGAGCGCACCGATCCTGCCCCGCCACCTGCTGGGTGCGGTGCCGCTGGATCAGTTGGGCACCAGCCCGTTCAGATTCCAGCCGGTGGGCAGTGGCCCTTTCATGTACAGCGATCATAAGCCGGGCGAGAACATCATCCTGGTGGCGAACCCGCATTATTACGCCGGGCCACCCTATCTGAGCCGTGTGGCGTTTCTGGTCGCGCCCAAAGACGAGGTGGCGGTGGACGCGCTGAACGCGGGCCAGTTGGCGCTGGCCGAGGTGCCGCAGAGCGCGTGGGATAACTATGCGCGCCAAGCGAATGTGGCCGCCCAGTTCACGCTGAGTCGCTGGATCGATCCGGGCTACACGTTCCTGGCCTTTAATACGCGGCCTGGGCGGGCGCTGAACGATGTGCGGGTGCGCCAAGCCTGGGCGTTGGCGCTGGACAAGGAGGCATTGGTGCGGGCGGCGACCGGCGGGGCGGGCGTGCCGGTGTGGGGCGATATTCCGCCCTATTCCTGGGCCTATACCGACACGACGCACCTGAACAACGACCCAGCGCGCGCGCGGCAGTTGCTGGCGGATGCCGGCTGGCAGGACCGCAACGGCGACGGCATCGCCGATCAGAACGGCGAACCCTTGCACTTTGCGCTATATGTGCGCGCCGACGATCCGCAGCGCCGCCGGGTGGCGGAGTTGATGGGGCCGCCGTTGCTGGCAGTGGGTATCAGCACGACGGTCGCGCCGGTGGACTTCGACTCGGTGATCAGCGCCAAGATTGATGCGGCCCGCACCCCGCCGTTCGACTTTCTGACGATGCTGATGGGCTGGGATAAGCAGGTGGGCGACCCGGATAACTATGCGCTGTTCCATTCGAGCCAGATCCGCAGTGCGGCCAATCCGAACGGCCTGAACTATGTCGGCTATAGCGCGCCGGCGTATGATGAGGCGGCGTTCAAGGCGCGTGGCACCTATGACGCAGCCCAACGGACGGCGCTTTATGCCACGGTGCAGCGCCAATTGGCCGATGACTTGCCCTACTACCCGCTCTGGGCTAACACGCACTATCTCGTTCTGAGCAGCCGGGTCCACGGGCCGATCAACCTGACTTCGCCGCGCTACTTGTGGAACGTGGCGCAATGGTGGATGTCGCCGTAGCGAATGCGGAATGCGGAATGCGGAATGCGGCATAGGGCGGCGCGGTCGGGCGGTAGGGGCGCTGCTTACCGCGCCCGTGGCACTGGGGCGTTGGCTGCGCCGCAGGATGTAGGGGCGCTGCTTGCCGCGCCCGTGGCCTGTGGGCCGCACCGCACGGATGTAGGGGCGCTGCTTGCCGCGCCCGTGGCCTGGAGGGGAGCTATGTTGGGATTGGTGATATAGGGGCGCTGCTTGCCGCACTTGTCAGCCCATAGAACTGGCTGGGTTTTCTTCGTCTAACTCCCATTGCACCGCATTGCTCAAAATATAGGTCCGAATGTGATCCAACTCTTTGTCATGCCGAACGATGTGTTCATAATAATTGCGCTGCCATAGAGGAATACCGGATCGCCCTAATGCTCGATTTACCTGCACCGCTGAGAGCGACTTGAAGGCGCGGATTACTGTGCCTAACAATGGGCTATTCGCGGCAGTGTCTGTGCCCGCCAGCACCAGGATGGCGTGGACATGATTTGGCATCACGATAAACGCATCTAACTCAATTGAGGGATAGCGCACGGGGAGACCATCCCACACTTGCTGCACCATTTGCCCGGCGGCGGTTAGGACCATCTCGCCGGCCTGGATGTGGCCGAAGAGACATTTGCGTTGGTAGACGCAACTGGTGACAAAATAGGCTCCGGCCTGGGTGTAGTCATAGCCGTGCAGTCGCAAGGATTGGTAGCCTGAGTGTTGGGGTGGGAGGGTCATAGCCCTGCCTTTTCTCTACTGTCCAGGGGCGCGGCAAGCAGCGCCCCTACAT
>JALYUO010000902.1 GCA_030853735.1 Chloroflexota bacterium | reverse complement strand
GCCGCCACCAGCGCCGCCACCCAACGGCCGGCAGGGCGACGACCGTTGCGCCCACCAGCAGCGCCCAGCCCAGTGCCGCATAGATCACTGTGCGCGGAGCAAAGCCGGGGCTGATCAGGCTGGTCAGCGCCGCCACCGCCGGCGTACCCAGCCCCAGGCACCCGGCCACCAACGCAGCCATGCCTCCTGCCCGCCGCAACCCCACCACACCGAGGGCGACGATTCCGACCAGCAGCAGCCCCGCTACAAGCTGCCCGCCGGAGCCAAGATCCCATAGGCCGGCGGGCGGCGGCTGGGGGTTGAAGCCGCTGCGGAAACTGACTCCGGTGACGGCCAACGCCGCTTCCCCGATCTGGCCGGGAGTCGCCATCAGGAAGGCCGGCTGATAAAACGTGTGCAGGCCCGCGCCGGTCAGCGCCTGCGGCAGCCAGGGCAAATAGCCGAGGATCACGCCGCCCGCTGCCGCCGACAAGCGGCGCAACAGGGATCGGTCGCGCCAGAGGAGATAGGCAAAGATCAACGCCTGGGGCAACAGGGCGTAGGCGGCGCTGTAATCGAGATAGAGCGCCGCCACCGTCGCCACGATGTAGCCGGCCACGGCCCGCCGCCCGCCGCCCTGGCCCAACAGCACCAGCGCCAAATAGGATAGGGCCACGGCCAAGCTGGTCACGGCGTATTGGCGCGCTTCTTGCGAATACCAATAGTGCAACGGTGACAAGGCCAGCGTCAGGCTCGCCAAGAGCGCCGCGCTCGCGGGGAGTAGCCGCCGCGCCAGCGCATACAGGGCCGGGATGGTCAGCGTGCCGGCCACCACGCTGAGGAGCCGCCCGGCCACCAGATCCGGTAGCAGCAAGCGTAAGGCGGCGACGGCAGCATAGTAGCCCGGCGGATGCGAGGGATCGGCGGCTCCGTGCAAGCCCAACACGTCGGCCCACGGCTGGCGCGAAAAGAGGACCGTGTAGCCCTCATCCAGCCACAGGCTGAGGGCATCGTAGCGGTAGAAGCGCAGCAACCCGCCCAGCACGGTGACGGCGACGATGCCCCAAACGGCTTTAGACACACAGCCATTATACCACAGCTGCCGCGCAACCTGGGCCGCGCCCGCTCGTTAATAAGGTAGACCCGCAGAAGTGGGCGACTAAAGGCGCGAACCTGATGCCGTTAAGCGCCCAATCGCCCGCCACCGGCAGTTATTCTGCTACAACCCGGCTCCAGGATGGGCTGGAGCCACACGGTTTTATGAAATCGCGTGTATCATAAGGAGAAAACACCATGAAGTATCGTGTATTAGGCAGCATCGGCACCGTGGCCGCCGTGGCCGTGTCGGCGCTAAGTATCGTTGGCGTGGGCGCGCAGCAAGCGCCGCTGTTCGCGCATCCGGCATTCGAGAGCGTCTGGAACCGCACCGACTCGTTGGTGCTGGAAGGCCGCGTGCCGCGTAGCTGGTACTGGGGGCCGCAGCCCAACACCCCCGGCATTTATGAGAAGTTGAGCGATGGACCGGACGGCACGGGGCGGCGGCTGGTGCAGTATTTCGACAAGAGCCGCATGGAACTCAATAACCCGAACGGCGACGCGACCAGCCCGTTCTATGTCACGAACGGCCTGCTGACGGTCGAACTGATCGGCGGCTGCATCCAGACCAGCACCACCGCCGCTTGCGGCGAAGCGCGCTACCCGGCCTACATCCCGATGACCGGCGATAACGGCGACGCGCTGGCCCCGACCTATGCCGCTTTCGGCAAGGTCGCCAACAGCCGCTTCGGCGACCATCCCGCCGGCGATGCCCGCGGCCAGCAAGTGACCGCGACGATTGACCGCGACGGCAACGTGGGCAACGATGCCGCCAAAGGCCAAGTGCCGTTGACCCGCGTCGTCTACTACGAGGCCACCACCAAGCACAACATCCCGGAAGCGTTCTGGAGCTTCCTGAATCAGACCGGCGATGTGCGCGAGCAGGGCCGCATCGTCAACGCGCCGATCAGCAGCCCCTGGTTCTATGTGACCGGCCTGCCGATCAGCGAAGCCTATTGGACCAAGGCGACCATTCGCGGCCAAGTGACCGATGTGTTGGTGCAAGCGTTTGAGCGCCGCGTGCTGACCTACACGCCGACCAACGTGGCGGCCTTCCAGGTCGAGATGGGCAACATCGGCCAGCATTACTACAACTGGCGCTATGGCTTCCAGGGGCAGCCTGCCCCCGGCACCGGCACGCCGTATCTCACGCCGGTGAACGCGGGCACGCCCACCTTCGCCCCGACCCAGGTGCCGGGCAGCCAAACCGCCGTGCCCAGTGGCACCCCAGGGCTGGCAACGGCTCCCGTGCCCAGCCGCACGACCACCGCCGTGCCCAGCGGCACCGTGACGGCGGTCCCTAGCCTCACCCCCAGCCTGAGCAACGGCACCGTAACGGCGGTCCCCAGCGGCACCACCACGACCGACCCGACCGTGACCGTCACCACTTCGCCGCAGCCCAGCGCCACGCCGTAGCTGGGTGTGACGACAACAGCAGAGCCGCGCCCCCACCAGGGAGCGCGGTTTTGTTATCCGTGCTAGGGTCTAGCGCGCCGTGTACGCGGCGGTCAATTGGTTGCGGGCGGTCCAGAGTTCGGGGAAGAAGCGGTAGGTGAGGGTTTTGCCGAGATAGCCGCTCCCGGCCGAGCCGGCTGTGCCTGCCGAGCGGTCGCCGATGATCCGCTCCACCAGCTTGACGTGGGCGAAGCGCCAGTTCTGGAAGCCGATCTCATATTCGGTGAGGGCTTCGGCCAGGGCAAAGCGGGCGCTGTCATGGGTGGGATCGCTATACAGCCAGACAAGCGCGGCTATCGGGTCGGGATCGAGCGGGGTCAGCGCGGCGCGGAAAGCATCAGCCAGGGTGCGCGGCCAGCGGGCGTGCAGGCCGGGGCCGTCCATGTGCTTGGCGATCAGTTGCAGAAACGTCGGGTCGCGCAAGCCGGAGGCCAGTTCGACTTCGCGGAATTGCTCCGACTCGAAGCCGCTGGAGGTGGACAAGATGCCGCGAAACTTGGCGAACTCTAACGGCGGCATCGTCTCCAGGATCGCCACCTCCCCCGTCAGCACGGCCATGATGCGGTTGACGCGGCTGATCAGACGGGTGGCTTCGGGGATCGCGCCCGCGTCCAGCAGATCGATCACCGTGCGCCACTCGTGCAGGATTTGCCGGAACCAGAGTTCTTGCGCCTGTTGCACAATGATAAACAGCATTTCGTCGTGCGCGGTGGGCAGGCTGAGGGGCGATTGCAGATCGAGCAGTTCGGGCACGCGCAGATAGGTGCCGTAGGTGAGCGGGCCGGAGCCGGGGCCGGGCGCGTGGCCGTCGGGGGAGCCATTCATTGCGCGGCGGTCTCGCTGGGCGCGGGGCCGTGTTGGCGCAGTTCGATTAGCACGCCATGCGCGGCGCGCGGGTGGATGAACGCGACCAAGCTGCCCTCTGCGCCGGGGCGGGGTTCGGCGTTGACCAGTTCCACGCCTGCCGCCGCCAGTTGGCCCAGCAACTCGCGCAGGTCGTCTACCGCGAAGCAAAGGTGATGCACGCCCTCGCCGCGCTTGGCGAGAAACTTTTGCACCGCCCCCTCGTCGCCCAACGGTTCGAGCAGTTCCAGCCGCGTCGCGCCGACCGGAAAGAACGTTACGCTGACCGCCTCCGACTCCACCGCCTCCGTTCCCTCACACGGCAAGCCCAGCGCCTGCCAGAACGCGGCCGCCGCGCCGTCGGCCACGGCCAAGCCGATATGGTCTAAGCTAAGGATGCGCGCCATAGTGTCTCCTGTGGGCGGTGGGCGGTGGGCGGTGAGCCGTGGGCGGTGAGCGGTGAGCCGTGAGCCGTGAGCCGTGGGCCGTGGGCGGTCGTCGGTTGTCGGTCGTCAGTCGTCGGTTGTCGGTCGTCGGTCGTCGGT
>JALYUO010000863.1 GCA_030853735.1 Chloroflexota bacterium | reverse complement strand
CCAACACACCCACCCGCACCGTCGTTCCTACCGCCACAGCCACGCCCCCCAACACACCCACCCGCACCGTCGTTCCTACCGCCACGGCCAGCCCCACCGCCGGCAGCGCCACGCCTGCACCGGTAGTGCAAACGCTGGCCGGTGGACCCGGCGACCAGCAAGCGCCGCAGATTGACGGCGATCTGCTGGTCTGGGAAGACAACAGCGCCGGCACCTGGGATATTCGCGCCCGCGACCTGCATACCAGCATCGTGCTCACGGTCTATAGCGGTGCCGGTGATCAGCGCGCGCCGGATGTTAGTGGTAACCTGATCGTTTGGCAAGATAACCGCAGCGGTAACTGGGACATCTACGGCGCGCAAATCACTAACGATGTGGCCGGCCCGGCCTTCCTGATCGCCGGCGGGGCAGCCGATCAGACCCAGCCGGCGGTGAGCGGGAACAAGGTGGTCTGGCAAAGCACGAGTAGCAGCGGCTTTGACATCGTGACCACCGACATCACCGCTAATCAACCGCGCATCCTCAGCAGCGCGCAAACCACGAACGGCCACCCGGCGCTCGACGGCAATCTCGTCGTTTGGCAAAGCACGCTGCCCGCAGCGAACGCGCCGCGCCTGCCCACGACGGCCACTTGGCAGATCGTGGGCAGCAACCTCAGCACGCCCGCCACTGGGGTGTTCACCGTCACCACTGGTGCCGGCGACCACCTCAACCCCGCCATCAGTGGCACCTCTGTGGTCTGGCAGGAGAACGGTAGCGGGCATTGGGCCGTGGCAGGTAAGGATCTGAGTACCGGCAGCGGCTTTGCGGCGGTCGCCTCGACGGCCAACCAGACGGACCCCGACATCGCCGGCACCACCTTTGTCTATCTCAGTCAAGCGGCGACGAACGCCCCGGCCGCCTGTGGTAGCGGCAGCAAAGCTGTCCATCAGGGCGACCGCTCCGGCGGCGACGACGACATCATCTCCGGGCCGGCTGAGTGCGACCCCAATCATCCGCACGTCACCGGCGGCGGCGGGCGCGTAGTCTGGGATGATGACGGCGGCGACATCGGCAGTGGCAAAGATGTGGTGGGCAAACTCTGCACCGTGAGCTATAGCGATGTTCACGCGGGCGACTACTTTGCCATCCCGGTGCAGGGGCTGGCTTGCGTGGCAGCGATCAGCGGCTATAGCGACGGTACGTTCCGCCCCTACAACTTGACCAGCCGCGCCCAGTTGTGCAAGATCGTGGTGTTGGGCGAAGCCTTCACGCTGCACACGCAGGACGGGCCGCATTTCAGCGATGTGGCGGTGGGCAGCACGTTCTACTCGTTCATCGAAACGGCGTACTATCGGGGCATCATCAGTGGCTACAGTGACGGCACCTTCCGGCCCAGCGCCAACGTGACGCGCGGCCAGTTGAGCAAGATCATGGTGGTGGCGCAAGGTTGGCCGCTGGACACGAGTGGCGGGCCGCACTTCAGCGATGTGGCGGTGGGCACCATCTTCTACCCGTTCGTGGAGACGGCGTACCATCACGGCATCATTTCCGGCTACAGTGACGGCACGTTCCACCCCGTTGACGGGGCGACCCGTGGGCAGATCGCCAAGATCGCTTGGGGCGCACTGCAACACCCGTAGAGGCGAGACGGCCCACGGCGGCCGTGCAGCCTAGCGGAGACCCCTGGTAGCGGATCTACTGGGGGTCTCTGCTGTTGCGTCCCTGCTCTCGCGGTCGGCGGGGCGCAACTCTTAGCGATTTCTCAGAATTGTCCTCTGTCTTCTAACCTTGTTGCGCTATATTAGTATGAAAGAGGTATGAAAAAGAGAGGAGTCTGCACCTAGTAGTCTGTCAAGCTGATTTTTCCAGGTTGGTCCTGCTCGCCCCGCGCAATGAATTGCGCTACTACAATGCCGCTCCGACCTGCCAAAATCAGCTTGAGGGGGCGTGGCCCGTTGCGGTTGGCGAGGCCCGCCACTTTGCCGGAATATTAGCTGAATGACTAGGGGTAGAGGAGAAGACGAGTGGCTACTAGCGAGGGACCGGCAGTGGTCGCCGGCGACAGTGAACGGTCGGTGCGCGTGCTGGTCGTAGACGACGAGCCGCTGATCGTGCAAATGTTGAGCATTGCGCTCGGCTATGAGAACTTCGAGGTGAGTGTGGCCCGCGACGGCATTGAGGCGATCCAGCAGGCCAGCCGCGTGCGGCCCGATCTGGTTATTCTTGATGTCATGCTGCCCCAGTTGGATGGCATCGAAGTGTGCCGCCGCTTGCGAAACGGGGGCGATGTGGGCATCCTGATGCTGACCGCGCGCGGGGAAGACGGCGATCAAGTGCAGGGTCTCGATAGCGGAGCCGATGATTACTTAGTCAAGCCGTTCACGCTGCCGGTGTTGCTGGCGCGCATTCGGGCGATCCTGCGGCGCAAGGGCATTAATCTGCAAAGCACGTTACGCGCCGGCGATCTGGCGCTGGACCGCCTGACGCACAAGGTCACACGCGGCGAGCGGGCTATCGAACTAACCCCGCGTGAGTTTGATCTGTTGGAAATGCTGATCGCGCACCCGCGCCAAGTCTTTTCGCGCGAGGCCATTCTCAACCGGGTCTGGGGCTACGATTTTTTTGGCGATACCAACGTGGTAGATGTCTATGTGCGCTACCTGCGCGAAAAGCTCAATGACGAGGAACGCAGCCTGATCCGCAGCGTGCGCGGGGTGGGCTATACACTGGAGCCGAGCGATGCTACCGGCTGACCCCGCCGCCCGCCCGCCGCGCCGGCGGGGGCTGTTGCGCCGCCTGCAATGGACGATTCCGCTCGGCTGGCAATTAAGCGCCCTCTACACCATCTTGCTGATCATCACCCTGACCCTCGTCGGCCTGGGGGTCTATGCCCAGCAAGACGGCTTCCTGGTGCAGGATACGGCGGATCGGCTGGCGCAAGGGGCGCTGCGCGTGGCCGCCGCCGCGCAACTACCGCCCGGCCTCGCTGACCACGGGCGCGGACTGCCCGGCGACGGACGCGGCCGCGGCGGGCCGGGGGATAGCAGCGAGCCGCTGCGCCTGCGCGAACTGCTGATCCGTGGCCTCAGCGGGCCGGGTGTCAGCGTGGCGGTGCTGGATGGGCAAGGCACCGTGCTGACAACGACGCAGGGGCTGGTCCTCAGCAGCGCGCCCACGGTCGCCCTACCGACCGCCGCCCAGATCGCGGCGGTGCGCGCCGGCGGCACAGCGATCCATTGGGTGGTGCGCGGGGCCGACGACATCCGCCAAGTGGTCGTGCTGCAACCGCTCACCCAGGTCGAAACCGACGTGAGCGACGGCGCACCGCCCACCGGCACCCCCCTGCTGATCGAGCAAGCGGCCTCGCTGGCGGCCACCGATGCCGCGCTGGGCCAGTTGGGTCTCTATCTGCTGTTGGGCGTGCTGGGCGGCACGCTTGCCGGTCTGGTGCTGGGCCGCGTGTTCACCCAGGCACTGCTGCGCCCGCTGGACCGCGTGGCCGATACCGCCGAAGCCATTGCCGGCGGCGACTTGGGGCGGCGACTGCAACTGCCGCCCGGCCGCAACGAAGTTGCCCGGCTGGGCCAGACCTTTGATCACATGGTCGGGCGGCTGGTCGCCACGTTGGAAGCCCAGCGCCGCTTTGTGGCCGATGCCTCGCACGAACTTCGCACACCGCTCACCTCGCTGAAAGGGTTGGCCGAGATTCTGGTGATCGGCGCGCACGGCAACAACCCGCAGGTGATCGAGCAATCGGCTGGGGCGATTCGCAGCGAACTCGAACGCCTCAGCCGGCTGGTCAACGACTTGCTGACGCTTTCGCGCCTGGATAGCGCGGGGGATAGCGCCGATCTGCCGGTGCGCCACACGCGCACCGATGTGTGTGCCACGCTTGCCGCCGCCGTGACGCAAATGGGGCCACTGGCCGAAGCACACGCGGTTCGTCTGGAGCAAGCGTGTGGCGGGCCGCTCTGGGTGATGGGCGATGCGGGGCAGCTCAAACAGGTGGTGCTTAACCTGCTGGATAACGCCTTGCGCTACACCCCGCCGGGCGGCGCAGTGACGGTGCGCGCCGCCGTAGCCGAATCATGGGCCTGCCTGACGGTGCAGGATACGGGCAGCGGCATCGCGGCGAACGACCTGCCGCACATTTTCGCCCGCTTCTACCGCGGCGACCCCTCCCGCACGCGCGCCACCGGCAACAGCGGCCTAGGCTTGGCGATTGTGCGGGCACTGATCGAGGCGCATGGGGGCACAATTGGGGTCCAGTCCACGTCCGGCGCGGGCACTTGCTTTGTGATCCGCTTGCCGCTGGCTCCAGCGCTGCGCCCGCTCACCGCAAACGCTGTATAATAGCGGTATGGTAGTGAACGCAAACGGCTATAGAGCAAAGCGTTTCTTGTTTACCGTCTCTGGGGGCTACGGCCACTTGCACCCGCTAGTGCCCCTCGCGCGCGCGCTGCAAACAGCCGGCCACGCCGTAGCCTTCGCCGTGGGGCCGACCCTCCAGCCCTTGGTGGAAGCGGCGGGCTTTACCGCGTTCCCGGCGGGCATCAACCGAGAGCGGGACGCGGCGTATCAGCAGTTCAAGGCCCAACAGCAGCGGATGCCCCTGAATCTCGCCACGGAATTGTTCAGCTACCCGCAGCTCTTCTGTGGCATTAGCACCCGGTTGCGGACCCCCATTCTGGTGGAGATTGCGCGGCGCTGGCAGCCGGATCTGTTGATTCGGGAAGCGGGAGAATATGGGGCCGTGATCGCTGCCGAACACCTGGGGTTGCCGCACGCCACCGTCGCGTTCGCCGCCGCGTTGGGGAGCATGGCCCAGTTCGAGCGGGAAGCCGCCGCGCAGCTGGACCCCCTGCGGCGGCGCTGGGGCTTGGCCGCCGACCCCGGCTTAACGGCGCTCTATCGCGATCTTTACCTGAGCTACGCGCCGCCCAGTTTTAGCCTACAGGATGTCGGCGGGCCGGCGGTCGCGGGTGCTGTCCCGCCCACCACGCACCATATCCGCCCGGAGTTCTTCGATCAGGCCGCGCCGGCCGGCTTGCCCGCCTGGGTCGCGCAGTTGCCGGCGCAACCCACGGTCTACGTCACGCTGGGGACGGAAGTGAACAAGGAACCCGATCTGTACCCTAGCGTGCTGCAAACGATCATCGCCGGGCTGCACGCTGCGCCGATCAACCTGATTGTCACGCTGGGGCGAGAGGGCGACCCAGCGGATTTTGCCCCCCAGCCAGCCAATGTGCATATCGCACGCTACATCCCGCAAAGTTTGCTGCTGCCCTATTGCGATCTGCTGGTCATGCACGGCGGCAGTAACACCTTGCTGGCCGCGCTAGACCTGGGCCTGCCCCTGGTTGTGGTGCCGTTGATCGCCGACCAGTTTTTCAATGCCACGGTCACGCACCGGCTGCGCCTGGGCCAGGTGGTGCCACGGGATCAACTAACCCCGGCGGCCATTCGCACGGCAGTGGACAACGTGCTCACCGATCCGTTGTACGGGCAAACCGCCCGCCGCTTGCAAGCCGAGCTACAGGCGCTGCCCGATCAGCAATATGCGGTCGGCTTGGTCGAACGGCTTGTGGCGGACCACCCCCGCCGAACCTAACCCCTGCGCCGGGGCGACTGGAACTCGCCGCTACCGCTACGAAGCCCGCCTACGCGGGCTGCGCCCCGATCTGTAGTGAATCGCGGATCTACCGGCTGTCCTGCGTAGCCCGCGTAGGCAGACTGCGCCCCGATCCGTAGTGAATCGCGGATCTACCGGCTGTCCTGCGTAGCCCGCGTAGGCAGGCTGCGCCCCGATCCGTAGTGAACTCGCCTACCCCCGCGCGTAGCCCGCGTAGGCGGGCTTCGTAGCGGTAGCGGCGAGTTCCAGTCGCCCCGGCGCACCATGTAGGCAGGCTGCGCCCCGATCCGTAGTGAACTCGCCTGCCCCCGCGCGTAGCCCGCGTAGGCGGGCTTCGTAGCGGTAGCGGCGAGTTCCAGTCGCCCCGGCGCACCATTGCGTTTCCATGGAGAAACCCTTATACTTATATGACAAACTTGCTTCCTCAGTGTGCTACTCAGCCGCCTCTGCCGCTCGTGATGGATAGACGGTGCAAAACGATGGTTGCGGGTTTCCTCCTAGCGCGGCCCTATTTCTAATAAAGGAGATCTCTATTGCGTAATCGCATCCCTATTCATCGCCCGCGCCTCTTACTGGCGCTCACCCTGTTAGTGGCGCTCAGTGGCGGTGTCGCCTTGCTGCGCCGGCAGGCGACAACCTCCCCCGCACCTACGGCATCGTCGGTCCACAGCGACCCCGACAAGGCGCGTTACTCGATTAACCAGGGTGAAAATCCCGCCACAGAAAGTAGCCGCTTGGCCGATATGGAAAGCTACTGGAATCAGCGGGTCACCTATCCGACCGGCCAGTTCAGCCAGCAGTGGCTGGTGCAGGCGGCGGCCCAGGATCTGGCGATCCCGCGCAACGTCCCAGCAGGGCAGCGCGTCTACAACCGGGCGGCCGGCCAATCGCCGCTAACCCTGGACCCCAATGCGTTCACTGCTCTCGGCCCCGCGCCGCTCCAGAGCAACGGTTGCCAGGGCTGCTATAGCTACGGTCATGTCTCTGGCCGCGTCAACGTCATGGTGGTGGACCCCGTCACGCCCAACGTGGCCTACCTGGGCGGCGACGGCGGCGGCATTTGGAAAAGCACCAACTGCTGCACGACCACGACTAGCTGGACACCCGTGACCGACAGCCCCAACCTGACCAGCATCTCGATCAGTGACATCACGATTGACCCGCTTGACCACAACACGATCTATGCCGGCACGGGCGACCTGAACTTCGGGTCGTTCTCCTACGGCAGCGCCGGGGTGCTGAAAAGCACCGACCAGGGCGCGACCTGGGGCGTGTTCGGGGCGGCGGTTTTTGCGCCGCCCTACCCGCAGCCGCCGGGCCTTTTCCCACAATACCAAGCCGTCGGCAAGATGCGCGTGGACCCGCGTAACCACAATAACGTGGTCGCCGGCACCAAAACCGGCGTGTTCTTCTCGGCGGATGCTGGGGTCAACTGGGCCGGTCCCTGCTTGCCGGATAGCTTTCCCACCCAGCGCCAGGACATCACGGGGATGCTAATCCGCGATAACGGCGTGAACACCGACATCTATGTGTCGGTGGGTGCCCGTGGCTTCAGCACCACCGTGCAGATCAACCTCGCCGAGAATGGGGCCAACGGTATCTATAAGACGGCCCTGCCGGCGAGTGGCTGCCCGGCTAACTGGTCC
>JALYUO010000834.1 GCA_030853735.1 Chloroflexota bacterium | reverse complement strand
ACGATTTTGACCAAATTTCTCCCCACTGGAGGCTGTTTTTAGCCAGAAAAGCAACGATCTCACCCCACTTACGGGGCCAAAACAGTCGAAAATAGGGTCGGTTGGTTTCTCTCCGACAAGCTGCTAGTCTGGTATTCGGACCAGGGCTTCCAGGATCGGGGACAGCGTGGCGCATACACAGCGTATAGATGTTGGTCTCGTTGCCGTTGGCCGCGTCCTGATGGCGTTCAACCCGTACAATGCACTTGTGCTCTAAGCCCTGGATCGCTTCGACCGCCGTGGATTTCGAGACCCCCGCGCCCCAATCCAACCGCCGGCCGTCTTTGGTAAGAATCCCGCGCACGATCTGGGAGAGGCTCACCTGATCGGTGGCTTTCTTGAAGCCAAACGTGCGGCGGATCAAGTAGAGGAGTACGCGCAATTCGCCGTTGGTCAGCACTCCCAGCGCCAGCAGTTCATCAAACAGCTGATCGGGGGTCTGGGTATATTGCGGCGCATCGAAGCCCCCGAAGCGGAAATCGGGCCGGGTGTGACCTTGTCGTGGCACAAAAAGCCCTCCGGCCTCTTGACAGACCGGCCACGCTTTGCTATGATAGGGGTGTCAGCACCTATCGAGCGGCGCGGCCTGCCATCACAGGCTGCAAGGCGGAGACTTTTGAGAACCCGATTGTTACCAGCAATCGGGTTCTGTCATTTCCCCGCCGGTATGTTAAGTGGGGTGGCGCGCCGGGGCCGGAGTTCGCATCTTCGGCCATTGTTAAACTGATAGTCGCAAAGGTGTCCTCTCTGCATCCAGCACAGTAAACAGACCAAATCCGTATACCACCGCGGCACGCGCTGCGTGCGGCAGCTTATTCGCTCGGTTCCTCATCAAACATACCTAACTGCCCGCCGGATTGTAGCCGCTTGTGGGCCTCCTGCTCTAACTGCTGAATACTCTTCGGCGGCACGGGCAGCACTTCCGGCATGGGCGCACCCATGCGCTGTAAGGCACGCCGCACTTCGCCGGCGACATCGAGGTGGGCCTCGTTGGCGGCCTCTGGGGTGCGGATGTCCTCGCGCGTGATTTTATCGCGGGTTTGGGTCACCCGGAACAGGTTGGCGGCCATCTCGCTACTGCCCATGTGATCCAAAATGCGTTGATGGGACTTCAGCCCTTTGCGCTTATGGATGTCGCGCATCCGTAAGCCCCCGTAGAGGCCGATGTAGCCATGATCATGGAACAGGGTGAAGTCGTTGGGATCCCTGATGCCGGCACTGTGGGCCGCCGCGTTCAAGGCGCGGTTTTCGACGGTCATCTGATCGCGCAAGTGCAGGCGGAGTTGGTCTTCGGTCAGGCCCGGCGCGCCACCCCGTTCGGCCTGTTGTACCCGCAAGGCGAAGTAGCTCTGGCCCAGCGCAACCGCCGGGTTGTGCGGATCGGCATTCTGGATCGTTAAATATCCGGCGTAGCGCGAGAGCGCCATGTCCGCCATGTACTCCGGGTCGGCACCTACATCCACGGCACCGCTGGGCAGCACTTCGACGGTGAGTTCTATAAAATGATCGGCGACTGGGTGGCCGGCTTGTTCACAGGCGATCTCGGCCAAGGCCAGGGCCGGCTCAAAGTCCAGGTAGTCCAGGTAGCCCAGCAAGTCGGCCAGCTCCCGCGCAGACCAGTACTCGCTGCCGTCGTCCGCGCTGCGCCGGATGCGCTCAAAGGGGGAGGGGGGCAGGGGCATCATGACACCCTTTCCATCTGGGCCAGCAGCGCCCGCCGGGCGACGGCCGCTTGGGTTTCCAGGTCTTCCAGTTCCTGCACCAGGGCGGCCCGTTCCGCGACCGGCACGGTGGTGGGCTGGATTTTGCCCAGCCAGGTGCGCGCCCGGGTCAGATCGCGCCAGCGCGCCGGTGGTCCCGGCGGGGGCAGCTCGGCGCGCGGGGTGCGCGGACCGGACGAGTCGGGCACGAACGCGACGGTGTGCCCGTTGACGAGCACCGCCGGCGCACTCTGCGCCATGCTACTACCAGCGGTCGAATTTGGCTCACTGTGAGCCACGCTACTACCGGCAGTCGAATTTGGCTCACTGTGAGCCGCGTCGCTTTCCAGGCTGTCGGCGAGGTCCAGGGCGCGATGCTGGCTGATCTGCCCGGCGCGGATCGCGCTGAACAGCTCCGGGCGATGGGTCAGCAGCCACAGGCGGCGGCGGATGTAGTTGCGGTTTTTGCCCAGGTGATCGGCCAGGGCGCGCTGGCTGAGGCCACTCGTTTGGATCAGATAGGCGAAAT
>JALYUO010000810.1 GCA_030853735.1 Chloroflexota bacterium | reverse complement strand
TGGCCGCGTTGGCCGTGGCTGCCGCCGCCCGACGTGGTGATCGCCGCCGACGGGGGGCTGGTCCATGCCCTCGATCTGGGCCTCACGCCGGCGGTGGCGCTGGGCGATTTCGACAGCCTGGACCCGGCGACGTTGGCTGCCTTTGCCGCCGCCCATCCCGAAGCGCAGATCCGCCATTATGTGCATGAGCTGAAGGTGGAGACAGATGCCGAACTGGGCATTCTGGCGGCGGTGGAGCAGGGGGCAACCGAGATCGTGCTGACCGGCGTGCTGGGTGGGCGCTGGGACCACAGCTTGGCGAACTTGCTGCTGCTGACCCATCCCTTGCTGGCCCAGGTGCCCGCCCGCCTGGTGACGGCTGACACCGAGATCGCCCTGTTGCGCGGCCCCGTGATCCGTCAACTCTGGGGCCGGCCCGGCGATCTGGTATCGCTGTTGCCGTTAGAGGTGGCCGAGGGTGTCACCCTTAGCGGCCTGGAGTACCCGCTGCTCGAAGAGACGCTTTACGGCGGTATGGGGCGTGGGGTGAGTAATCGGCTGCAACATCCCCCGGCGAGCATTTCGATCCGGGGCGGCGCCATGTGGGTCGTGGTGACTCATCAAGCCGCAGAGGAGATCGCGTGAGAATAGCGCCTGATCCGCCTGATCCGTTGGAAATCACCGGCGAGATGCTCAGTTTTGCGTCGCCGGCGTTCACCGAGTCGCGCTATTTTACGCTGCGCCCCTTGGCCGCCGGCGTGTGGGCGGCGCTGGCCGTGCCCGGCAGCGGGGCCGGCGGCAACGCGGGCATTGTGGACCTGGGCGGGCACACACTGGTCTTCGACACCTTTGCCACCCCGGCGGCGGGGACCGATCTGCACGCCATCGCGGAGGGGCTGACTGGGCAACCTGCGACCTGGGTGGTCAACAGCCACCATCATATAGACCATGTGTTGGGCAACCAGGCGTTTCCGCAAGCCCAAATTGTGGCGACCGCCCGCACGCACGAATTGATCGTGACGCGCGGGGCCGCGCTGATCGAGCAGGCCAACGCCCACCCCGAAATTTTGGATAGCTTGCGCGCGGCGTTGGCCGCCGAACCTGACGCGAACCGCCGCCAGGAATTGGTGACCAATCTGGCCGAGTATAGCGCCCTGGACGCCGCCTTGCCGACGTTGCAGTTGCACCCGCCCAACATGACTTTTGCGGGCCGGCTGGTGTTTCATGGCAGCCGGCGGCGGGCCGAATTGTTGACCTATGGCGGCGGCCACAGCGAAAGCGATGCCTTTCTGTATCTGCCGCAGGAGCGTATCGGCTTCCTGGGCGACTTGGTGCAGGTGGACGTGCATCCGCCCCTGGCGCAGGGCGATCCCGCCGGTTGGGACCGCGTGTTGGAGCAGATCGGGGCGTTGGAACTCGAAACGGTGGTGCCCGGTCATGGCCCGCTGGGCGACGGCTGGGCCATCATGCGGATGCGCCAATACATCACCGACCTACAAAACCTCGTCCTGGCCGTGCGTGCGGCGGACGGCGACGTGGCCGCCGTAGCTGCCCTGCCCCTGCCCGCGCCCTACGCGGCCTGGGCGGCTCCCAGCGTCTTCACCGCCAATTTGCGCTTCCTGTTTGATCGGCTGGCCGCGGCACCGGGGCCGTGAAACAGGCAACCTAAAGCGTACCATGCAAACAGGCCCGGCGGACCATCCGCCGGGCCTGCGTGTGTCGTGCGGATTAGCGCACCGTGCGTGGCGTGGCAGGCGGGCCGCAGTCGGGGCCGCTGCCGATGGCGTTGTAGACGATTTTGCTGATCTGGCCGCGCGTGGCGTTGCTGGCGGGCCGGTAGGTGTGATCGCTGTAGCCGCTCAAGATGCTGTGGCAGACGGCGGTTTCGACCGCGCTATAGAAGATCGAGCCGACCGGCACATCGCTGAAACTCGCGCTTGGCGGGCTGATCAGCACCCAGCCGGCGGTCAGCACGGTGATCTTGGCGAGTTGGCCGCGCGTCACGTTATTGCCGGGGCGGAAGTAGGGCCGCTGTGCCGTATCGCAGGGTTCGGGCGCGCCGGTGAGCGGGTTCGCCCCGCCGCAGGTATAGCCGCTGACGATACCCCGCACCGCCGCCGTTTCCACCAGACTGAAGAAGGTGGAGCCGACCGGCACATCGGTGAAGGTATACCCGCCGGCGGGTGGGGTCTGGATCGGCACCTGGAAGCCGAGGACGATGATTTTCACCATCTGCTGGCGCGTCGTGTTGTTGAACGGCTTGAACGTGCCGTCGCTGTAGCCGCTGATGACTCCGTGGCAGGCCAGATAGTACACCGGCGTGTAGTAATAGGCGGTGGTATCCGTCACATCACTAAAATGGACCGTGCAGGGGGTGTTGGTGGCCGTGGGTCCGCCTGGAGTTTGCGTCGGTGGGACCGGCGTATTGGTGGGCAGTGGCGTGGCGCTTGGCCCGCCGGGGGTGCGCGTCGGCGGCACCGGCGTGTTGCTAGGCGTGCGCGTGGCGCTTGGCCCGCCGGGGGTTTGCGTCGGCGGCACCGGCGTGTTGCTGGGGATGCGCGTCGGCGTAGTGGTGGGGACTTTCGTCGGCGTGTCCGTCGGCGTGTTCGTGACGGTGAAGGTGGGAGTTTTTGTCGGCGTGTCCGTCGGGGTGTTGGTGAGGGTAGGCGTGTCCGTCGGGGTGTTGGTGAAGGTAGGCGTGTCCGTCGGGGTGTTGGTCGGGGTGAAGGTCGGCGTGTTGGTCGGCGTGTTGG
>JALYUO010000775.1 GCA_030853735.1 Chloroflexota bacterium | reverse complement strand
CTGGCTGGCTCCGCCGGGCGGCGCGATCCTGGCTTCGTTGCTGCTGCGCCCGACCACGCCGGTGGGCGAGATGTTCGCGCCGACGATGATCCTGGGGCTGGCGGTGCAGGCGGCGGCGCGGACCTGGGGCGCGCCCGCCGTGCTGAAATGGCCGAACGATGTGCTGTGCCGGGGCCGCAAGCTGGCCGGCATCTTGTGCGAAGCCGCCGTGAGCGGGGGCCGCACCGACTGGGTCGTGGCCGGCTTCGGGGTCAACGTGGCCTTCGATCCCGCCGCCGTCGGCTTGGCCGATCTAGCGACTAGCCTGCAAGCCGAGATCCCTGACCCGCCGCCCGACCGTCTAGCCGTGTTGGCGCGCATCCTGGCCGAGGCGGAAGTGCGCTATGATCGCTGGCAGGCGGGCGACTACCCCGCCATCTGGACCGAGTGGCAGGCCGCGTTGGTCACGCTGGGCCAAACGGTGACGATTGACCCCGGCGACGGTCGCCTCCTGCACGGCACCGCCCTGCGCGTGGCCCCCGACGGCGCGCTGGTGCTGGCGACGGCAACCGGCGAACAGCGCGTGGTGGCGGGCGTGTTGGTGGAGGTACTGGGCGACTAGAACTCGCCGCTACCGCTACGAAGCCCGCCTACGCGGGCTGACGATGGGGGCGGATGTGTAGATGCCGGTGCTACCCGGCGACGGCGGTGTTACCCGATCTGGGGGAAAGGGTGTAGGAGGCGGTTCCACCCGGCGATGCCTGCCTTACCCTCATCGCAACGCGCAAGCCACTCTGCCTAACGGGAAACATTCACGAAGGGCGGCATCGCCGGGTGCCGTCAGCCCGCGCAGGCGGGCTTCGTAGCGGTAGCGGCGAGTTCGAGTCGCCCGTCGCCGTGCCCCGTCGCCGTGTCCCGTCTTGCGCCCCATTCATGCAACCTTTACGCCGTCTGATCCGTTAGTTAGAGTAGAACCCGCTCCAGCACCGACGGGCCGGGGCGTATTGTGGTATAATGCAAGGGCGACAGGGCGACCGGCAACGCAGCCGGACCGATTACCCTAGCCTAAAGGATAGGCGGATGAGCAGCGACGTGCCGCGCGGCAAGGAGTTTCCGCTCCTGCCCCTAAAAAACGTAGTCGTGTTTCCCCGCACCCTCGTCACCCTCACGGTGGGCCGCCCCCGCTCGATCCGGGCGCTGGAAGAGGCAGCGGGTCGCGACCGCCGCTTGGTGGTGGCGACGCAACGCGCCGGGCAGACCGATGACCCGGAAGCCGAGGACATTTACGAGGCCGGGACATTGGTCGAAGTAGGCCAGGTGCAACGGCAGGCCGACGGCAATCTGCAAGTCAGCGTCGAAGGCTTGCGCCGGGTGCGCGTGGACAGCTACGGGCAGAGCGAGCCGTTCTTCACCGTCCAAGTGAGCGATGTGGCCGAGCAGATGGGCAGCGGCCCGGTGGTAGACGCGCTGATGCGCCATCTGGTCGAACTGTTCAGCCGCTATGCCGCCATGAACAGCAAAGTGCCCGCCGAAGCGGTCGAAACCGTGCGGGCGGTGCGCCACCCCGGCTATCTGGCCGATCTGCTGGCGGCTCATGTGGTGCCCGATGCTCACGAGCGCCAGGCCGTCTTGGAGCAAACCGATCATACGCTGCGCCTGGAACACGTCGGCGCGGTGCTGACCGGCGAACTCGATGTGCTGGAATTGGACCAGCGCATTCGCAACAAAGTGCGCTCACAGATCGACAAAAACCAGCGCGAGTTTTATCTGCGCGAACAGTTGAAGGCGATTCACGATGAACTGGCGGGCGAGGGCGGCAATGAACTCACCGAACTGCGCGACAAGCTAGAGGCCGCCAGGCTGCCCGACGATGCGGCCGCCAAAGTTCGCAAAGAGATCAACCGCCTGGAACGGATGCCCTCCGCCTCGCCCGAAGGCACCGTCATCCGCAACTACATTGACTGGATACTGGCCCTGCCCTGGACCGAGCGCACCACCGATGTGCTGGACACCGCGGTGGCCGAGCAGGTGCTGGATAGCGACCACTATGGGCTGGACAAGATCAAAGAGCGCATCCTGGAGTTTCTGGCGGTGCGCCAGTTGACCCAGGCCGCGCTCCAAGCCGCCACTGCGTCGGGCGATGCGGAGGCGGCCGGCAAGGGACCGAATCTGCCGTCGTCCGCCGCGCGCAAGCGCCGCCTGCTCAAAGGCCCGCTGCTCTGCTTCGTCGGCCCGCCGGGGGTGGGCAAGACCAGCCTGGGCCAATCTATCGCCGATTCGATGGGCCGCCGGTTTGTGCGAATTGCGCTGGGCGGGGTCCATGATGAGGCCGAAATTCGCGGCCACCGCCGCACCTACGTGGGCGCAATGCCGGGCCGCATTATCCAGGGGATGAAAACCGCCGGCACGCGCAATCCACTGATCTTGCTGGACGAGATTGACAAACTTGCCAGCGACTATCGGGGCGATCCGGCTTCGGCCTTGCTCGAAGTTCTCGACCCGGAACAGAATTGGAACTTTAACGATCATTATCTGGACCTGCCCTACGATCTGTCCGAGGTGTTGTTTATCACCACCGCGAACAATCTCCAGACTATCCCGCGCCCGTTGCGCGACCGGATGGAGATCATCGAACTGAGCGGGTATACCGAGGACGAAAAAGTGCAGATCGCCCGCCGGTATTTGCTGCCGCGCCAGTTGCAAGCCCACGGTTTGCCCGCCGGCGCTGTCGAAATCCCGGAGAAAATGTTGCGGCTCATCATCCACACCCATACCCGCGAGGCCGGGGTGCGCGATTTGGAACGCAAATTAGCGGCGATCTGTCGCAAGGCGGCCCGCCGCGTGGTGCTGGGACGTACCACGCGCGTGCGGGTCACGCCGCATAATCTGGCAGAGTTTCTCGGCCCCGGCCGGCTGACCGGGGAACTCGAGTCGCTGGCGCAGATCGGGGTGGCGCTGGGCTTGGCCTGGACCGAACACGGCGGGCAACTGCTGCCGGTGGAAGTGGCGACGATGCCCGGTCACGGCAGCCTGACCATTACGGGGCAACTGGGCGAGGTGATGCAGGAGTCGGCACGGGCCGCTCTGAGCTATGCCCGGTCGCGGGCCGATGCGTTGCACATTGATCCCGACTTTCAGGAAAAGACCGATCTGCACATCCACTTGCCGGAAGGGGCGATCCCGAAAGATGGGCCGTCGGCGGGTATCACGATGGCCGCCGCCCTGGTGTCGGCCCTCACCCGCCGGCCCTTGCGCCATGATACGGCAATGACCGGCGAGATTACCCTGCGGGGCCGAGTGTTGCCGATTGGCGGCTTGAAAGAAAAAGTGTTGGCCGCGCACCGCGCCGGCATCAAGCGCGTGATCGCCCCCGCCGACAACCGGCGCGATCTGCTCGAACTGCCACGCAATGTGCGCCGGGAAATAACGTTCTTATGGGTGGAGACGATGGACCAGGTGTTGGAGGCGATGCTCATCCCACCGGCGGATGCGCCGGCGGTGGTGCCTGGCATGACCCCGACCGATTTGGCCCCGACTCTGGGGTTGGTGGACCCGGCGGGCGTGCCGGCCCCTGCCGCACCGGACCTCCACCCATCCGCCTAACCCGCTTGCCCTCCGGCCCCAGCCGGATTAACGGCCTCGCAGCGATTGTTTACTTGAAGCAGAGATTCCGCGCCAATTTGTGCGCCTAGCACGCGGTCCGCTGACAGCGGGTTGCCGTGTCGGGCGTGTTGCCCCACCATTATTCGTGCGGCAACCATACGCCTCCACTGTGGCCTGCGATGTGACCCCAGCGGCCTGCGCGCTCCTCTGCCCCATTATTACCAAGAATTGGATAGATAAAACCTATGTACAGACGAGACCGAGCCGGGCGGGGCTATGACCGCGACCGCCGGGACGACCGCCGGGATGACCGGTTGGTGGCACCGCCGCGCGAAGTGCGCGATGACCGCGCCGCCGAACGTGCCGGCCTGCATTGGGTGCGCGTGGATATGCACCTGCACACCCCTGCCTCCTCCGACTACCGTGACCCTGAAGGCACCTACCTCAAGATCCTGCAACGCGCCGAGGAGCGCGGGCTGGATATTATCGCCCTGACCGATCATAACAGCGTGCAGGGCTATGCCCAGATGCTGGAAGAGATCCGCACGCTGGAAATGTTGGAGACGCGCGGGCGGCTCAACGACGACGAAACGCGCGATCTGGCCGAGTATCGGCGGCTGCGCGAAACGCTGCTGGTGTTGCCGGGCTTTGAGTTTACCGCCACGTTCGGCTTTCACATCCTGGGCCTGTTCCCGCCGGGCACTTCGCTGCGGAAGCTGGAACTGCTGCTGCTTAAACTGGATGTGCCGGAGCATAAGATGCTGGCCGGCGCACCCGATGCCGGCCCGACCAGCGATGTGATCGAAGCCTACGAAGCCATCCACGAGGCGGGCGGCCTAGCGATTGCCGCGCACGCCAATTCCTCGAACGGCGTGGCGATGCAAGGCTTCAACTTCGGTGGGCAGACCAAGATCGCCTACACCCAGCACACGGCGCTGGCCGCGCTCGAAGTGACCGACCTGGACCAGAGCGGGCGACGGACCACCGAGTCGTTTTTCAACGGCTCCAAGCCCGAATATCCGCGCCGGATGCACTGCATCCAGGGCAGCGACGCGCACAGCATTGACAAAGAGCCGGGCGAGGGCGCGAACAAGCGCCTGGGCGTAGGCGACCGTTGCACCGAATTGCTGCTGCCCACCCCGACGTTCGAGGCGATGCGCGCCCTATTCGCCAGCAACGACTTCGACCGCATCCGCCCCTACCGGCCCGGTCAGGTGGCGGCCTACGATTTTGTGCGCCAAGCGCGCTCGCAGGGGCCGTCTATTGTGCAGGCATTCCACGAGCGCGCCTCAACCAAGACCACGCGCACCCGTGGCGTGCTGAAGGACGTGGCGGCGTTCGCGAACACCAGCGGCGGCACGATCTACCTGGGCGTGAGCGCCGACGAGGCCGTGCCGGTGCGCGGCGTGGATAGCGTGGACGAGACGGTGCAGATGTTGCGCCTCGACATCCAGCGCAGCATCGTCCCGCCGTTGGAAGTGACCTTCAGCGCGCAAGCGAGCGAAGGTCGCCAGATTGTGCTGATGCAGGTGCCGCGCGGCGAGGACCGGCCCTATATGTTCGAGACGGCGGGCCAGATTTATGTGCGCCAGGAGAGCGAAAGCGTGCCCGCCACGCGCGACGACATTGTGCGCCTCGTCCTGGAAGCGCACGGTGAGCGAATTACCGCCGAACTCGCGGCGGCGGCGCTGTCGGTGCCGGAAGTGGAGAGCGCGGCGGCGGCCCAGGCGTTGGAGGAGGCCGAGGCGCTGAGTGATGAGATGGTAGAAGATGCCCTCTCCGGCAGTTCAGTGCCCGTAGACTTGGCGCACCGCCGCAAACGTCGCCGCCGCCGGGGTGGTGCGGGTGCCGCCGGTAGCGCAGTGGAGACCGACGCACAGGCAGACATCGCCGATGATGACACGACTGACGAGGACGAGCCGGAAGCCGTAGCCGCCTGGACCACCACCCCCGCGTGGGAAGGCCCAGAGGACACCCAGGCGACCCCGACCGCCCGTGCCGCCGCCGTTGCCCACGCCGTAGCCGATTTTGGCCTCACCTCCGACCCCGCCGTGGAACCCGCGCCGGTGCCGGAAACCCCTGCTTCTAGTGCGTCTGACCGTGGTCGCCGGGGTCGGGGTCGCGGCCAGCGTAGCGAAACCGAAGTGGCTGAAACTGCCGCGACCCTGGCCGCCACCCAATGGCAACCGGAGTCCGGCACCGCGCCGGAGCCGGCCGCTGCTGTGGTAGCTGCGCCAGTGGTGGCTGAGACCACCCAAGCCCCGCCGTTGGAGACTGCGCCGGAGCCGGTGATCGAAGCCCCGCGTGTGCGGCGCAAGGGTGCGCTGTATCAGGTCCATGCGGCCGACCGAGGCACGCCGGAACTGGGCACTGTCTTGCGCGAAAGCCGCGCTGGGCTGTATGCCGACCGCGCCGGCGAATTGCTGGATGCGGCGCTGCGGGCCGCTAACCCGGAGGGGATGTTTGAGCTAGAGCGCAATCACCTCTGGCTGCCCGAAGGCGTGGAGCCGGTCCTACCGGCGGGTTTGACTGCCCGCCGTCGCTCGGCCACGCTGCTGAACGATACGGTGCTGAACGCCAAAAGCGGGCCGGGTGGTCTGTTCCGCTCGGCGGCGGAATTAGCCCCGCCGCCCGCCGCCCCCACCCCCAACCCCTCCCC
>JALYUO010000756.1 GCA_030853735.1 Chloroflexota bacterium | reverse complement strand
GTGCGCGGCAGCCCCGCCGTGGCGGGCAGCGGGGTCGCCGTCGCGCTGCCGGTCAGCGGCGGGGTGCCGGTCAGCGGGATCGTCGCCGTCGCTGGGGGGGTATTGGTGGGGGTGGCACTGCCGGTGGCCGTGACCGTCGCCGTCAGGGTGGGTGTGCCGGTTGGCGGGATCGTTGCCGTCGCGGTGGCGCTGGGGCAGGCGAGGCCAGGGTGGAACGTCGTCATCTCCAGGCTATCCACCGGGTTATAGCCGTTGTCTTGCCCGCCGTAGAGGAACAGCTGGTTGCCGAGCGCCGCCGCGCCGCCCAGCCGCCGCCCGCCGGTCAGGGGCGGTCCCCAACTCCAACTATCGCTCACGGGGTCGTAAATCTGCACCGTGTTGACCACGGCTGGCCCCGCCGCGCCATGATAGGGCGTGCCACCGCCCACCACCCACAGCCGCCCGCCCACCACCGCGCTCTCACCGAACGCCGCGCCCGTCAGCATCGGCGTGCGGGTGTACCAAGTGCGCGCCGCGATGTCATAGTCGAACAGCGTTTGCAGGACATTATCACTGTGCTGGCTGCCCCCGGCCACATACAGATGCCCGTTGATCACGCCACTGCCCGCCGCCAACACCGGGATGGGTAATGGTGGTAAGCTGGTATCCCAGCTATCGGTGATCGGATCGTAGGCCCACAAAGTCGCTGTCGGAAAGAACCCGGTATCTATTGAACCGCCGGGCACATAAATCTTGCCGGCATCATAAACGGCAGTAAAGAAGATTCGTCCCTGCGAACTCGGCATACTGCTACCCAATGACCAGTGATCTGTCAGCGGATCGTACACCTGCGTGATGTTCTCTACACGGGTAGGCCCAATGTGGGCTAGTAGATGGGGGCTACTGCGCGTCTGACCTGACCCGACTGCGCTTATATCGTCGGAGCCGCCGAAGTAATAGAACTTCTGCACGTTAGGCGCATAAGCCATGCTGCCGTACAGCGACAATGCTAATAAAGTGGCGCGGGATTGCCAAGTGCCTGCCGTCGGATCGTAGCGCGCCACCTGGAACGTGCCATTGTGATAGGTGTCGTTACCGCCGCCCGCTTCGTAGAGGTACTGCCCATCACTGCTGAGGGTGGTGCCGTACAGGGGCGGCGGCAAGGTGCTGATGGTGGCCCACGGGTCAATGCTGCCCCAGTTGCCGCAGAGCGTGGCGGTCGGGCTGGGCGTGGCCGTCGCGGTCGCGGGCGTGCCGGTGGTGGTTGGCGGGGGCGTGATCGTCGAGCAGGGCGTGTGCGGCACGCTGTCCGCCTTCTCCACGCTACTCAGATCCCCGTTGTCCCCCAGCCCGCCGATTGCCAGCACCCGGTTGTCCACCACTGTGCTGCCTAGTAACACTCGGCTGGCTTGCAGCGTCGGTCCTGCTTGCCAGCCGTTCGTTAGCGGATCGTAGATTTCGCTGACCGGCAGTGCGTTCGGCACTGCCGCATCCAGGCGTGGCCTGTCGCCCGCCACGACGAAGGGCTGCCCGCCGCCAAACACCCACAGTTGCCCGTTGACCACGGCCCCGCCGGCCCCGAAGACCGCCAGCGGTAGGTCCGGCAAGTACCCCCGCGTATACGTCGCCAAGTCATAGACTTGGATGGCCGAGAGGGGTTGCGCGGCGTTGTTCGCCCCGCCGGCAATCAGCATGCGCCCATTGAGTACGCCGCCCGCCGCCCCCATCGTGTCGCGCGGCAGCGTCGGCAAGGTCGTCGTCCAGCTATCGGTGAGCGGGTTGTAGTCCCACATCTGGAGTTGCGGGGTGAAGCGGACGGTGTTCGTGCCTGCGGCCAGATAGATGTGGCCGTTCCAGTAGCCGGCAGTCATCGCGGCGCGTGGGGCGGGCAAGGGCGCGCCCCTGGTCCAACTCTGGCTAGCCGGATCATAGATTTGCGTGGCGGTGCTGATAGTCACGCCATCGCTTTCGCCGCCAAACACATAGAGTTTGCCGGTATTGGGGGCATAGACGACACTGGCCCCGGCGACGGGGAGCGGCAGGGGCGGCAAAGCCGTCCAAGTGTCGGTCGGGGGGTCATAGCGGCGGGTAGCGCTGAGATAGCCAGTGCTGGCAAGACCCCCCACGGCGTAAGCGGCGCTGCCGTCACTAGCCGCGCTGATCAAACGCGCCGGGATGGGCACGGCCGCCGCCGCCGTCCAGGGGGTGAAACCGGGCGGACCGCAAGCAGGCGTAGCGGTGGGCGTGCCGCCGTTCGGTCGTGCCGCCCGCCCCGATGTGGGTTGCGCGGCACTGCGACCGAGTAAGCAGGCCAGTAGTAGAGTCATACCCACGCCTAGGAGCGTGGACCGCGCTACGCTTATCCGTTGCATGAGCAACCTCCCTTTAGGGGCATCGTGACCTCCGCATAGGGTACGCCGGTTAAGGAGGCTGGTGGCGGTTCGTGCCGGCCCGTCACATATAGATTAGCGCCTTTCTCTGCCCTTGTCAATATAGCGGTAGATCGGTAGTTGTGGATCAGAAACTGTTCATTGTCCCGGCAGCGCCCATGGGCACGCCCAACGGTGCGTAGCGGCGTAGGGTCGCCGGCCTGTAACAACAGATGCTGCGGAAGCGGCCTCTCTCACTATTGACAAACATTGAACAAAATGCTATGATACACCTGTTGCAGTGCGGCGCAGGGTCGTGCTGGGTTAGCAGTCACAAAGGAGCCACGGAGATGTTACTATTAGTGGGCGGCAGCGGGTTCGTCGGCAGCTATCTGTTGGAAGCCCTAGACGGCCAAATGGCGCGCGATCAGGTGCGCTGCTTGGTTCGCAGCCCGCACAAGGCGGCGGCATTGCGGGCGCAGGGCTGGGCCACCGCCGCCGGCGATCTCACCCGCCCGGAAACGCTTGATGCCGCCTTGCAGGGCGTGGAC
>JALYUO010000738.1 GCA_030853735.1 Chloroflexota bacterium | reverse complement strand
GGTCAGAAGACGATTAGGTGTACTTCTGATCGCTGATCCCTGCCGTGGTATCAGTTGTTTAGGGTGAGCGGCCAGTCGGCGGAAGTTGGGCATCAATATTTCGTCGTCTGACCCCTGACCCCTAGCCCCTGACCCCTCGGCTAAATCAGCTTGCGCGCGGCCAAGAAGTCAGCGATATATGTGGCGGCGACTTCGGGGTCGTCGGCGACATAGACGGCGACGGTGCGCTCACTCGACGGCTTTTCGGTGCCGGTGACGGCGGTGCGGGCGGCAGGCAGGCCGACTTTACCGGCCTCTGCGTCCACGTCGGCCAGCGACCAAGTGAGCAGTTCTTTCTTTTTGGCTTTCATAATATTCGGCAAGGTGGGATAACGCGGTTCGTAGGGGGTCTGCGTGATGCTGACCACGGCGGGCAGCGCCGCCTCTACCACGTCGAAGCCGGCATCGCTGAGGCGCTGACCGCGCACGGTCGTGGCGGTGACTTCGATCTGGTTGACCCAGCTAATCTGCGGCAGGTTCAGCATCTCAGCCACCATGCCGTAGACAAGGCCACCGCCCGCGTCGGTGCTTTGGCTGCCGAACAGCACCAAGTCGAAGGTGATCTTTTTGAGCGCCTGGGCCAGCACATAGGCGGTGGCCCACATATCGCTGCCGTGTAGCGCCGGGTCGGTCACCAGCACGCCTTTGTCCGCGCCCATCGCCAAGCCGCGGCGGATCGTTTCGGGCGCATTCTCCGGCCCCATGCAGAGCAGCGTCACGTCGCCGCCTTGCGCCTCGCGGATACGCAGCGCGGTCTCAATCGCATACTCGTCCCACGGATTGACCACAGCGGGCACGCTCGCCCGGTCCAGCGTGCCGTCGGCATTGAGCCGCTTCTCGGCGGTCGTGTCGGGCACTTGTTTCATACAGACTACGATGTTCAAGGTTGCCTCCTAGGCATCAGGTATTAGGTATCAGGCATCAGGTATCAGGTATCAGGTATTGGGACGGATACCTTAACTCAGAACTCAGAACTCCGTCACTGCGTCGGGCAGCCGAGCGCCTGGGCAATGCGCGGGCGCAGGGTTTCGCCGGTCAGACCCAGCAGGCGGAACGTGCGCGCATCGCGGTAGCCGCGCTCGATCCAGAGTTCTTTCATAAAGCCCATGCCGCCGTGGACTTGCATCACGCGGTCGGCCACCCGGTAGAGGGCTTCAGTGGCGTAGAGTTTGGCGGTGTAGGCCGGGCGGGGGTCGCTGTGTCCAGCCTCGATCTCCCAGGCGGCACGATAGACGGCTTGCTGGGCGGCAAACACTTCGACCGCCGAGTCGGCGATCATATTTTGCACCGCGCCGAACGCGCCGACCGGCTGGCCGAACTGCTTGCGTTGCAGCGCGAAAGCCAGCGCCGCGTCCAGCAGGCGACTCGCGCCGCCCACCGCCAGCGCGCCCACCGTCACGCCGTAGCGCGTCAGCACCGCCTCGGCCAGCGCGAGGCCGGGATCGTCGCCGCCGGGGCCGCCGGTGAGCCGTGCCTCGGCGGGCACCCGGCAGCCGTCGAGCCGGATCTCGCAGATGCCCACGCCATGCAGACCGAGTTCCTGTTGGCGTGCGCCGCGGCTCAGGCCCGGCGTGTCGGCGGACAACACGAACACGCCGGTGCCTTCATCGGCGGGCAGACGGGCGAAAATGATGTAGAGGCCGGCATCCGGGCCGTTCAGCACCCAGCTTTTCGCGCCGTCCAGGCGGTAGCCGTCGCCGTCGGGCGTGGCGCGGGTGCGGAGGCCGCGCCCGTCACTGGCCGTGCCTTCTTCGACCAGGCCAAACGCGCCCAGCATGGCGCCGGCGGCAAGATCGGGCAGCCAGCGCGCCCGTTGCTCCGGCGTGCCGGCCAGGGCCAGCGCGTCGCCCGCGAGGCCGCTGCTGGCGCTGAGGACCACGCCATACGCGGCGTTGGCGCGCCCCAACTGCTCCATCGCCAGCGTATAGCCCGTGAAGCCCAAGCCGATACCGCCGTCGTCTTCCGCGAAGGGCAGGCCAAAAAAGCCAAGATCGCCCATCTCGCGGAGCAGGGCGGCGGGCAGGGCGGCGGCGTGTTCGACCGCCATCTCTTGCGGCAGCAGGGTCTTGTCCACATAGTCGCGCACCGTCTGCACGACCATTGCGACTTCGGGAGTCTGAGTAAAATTCATAGTTTGGGCCTGGGTGGGGAGGGCAACGGCACCCCCGCCTCGCCGCAGCGCAAGGCCGGGCCGGATAGGGGGACATTGGACCTCGTTGTTCAATATCCACAAGGGGGCGTGGCCCCCGATCTTTCCCCCTCACTCTAACACAAAACGGCGCAAATCGTCAACGTCCTGCACGCGCCGGTGGCTGTTCCAACGCTGGTGGATTTGGTATACTAGGGTCGCGGCCCTTGCTCTTTAGTGGGAGACCTTGCCCCATGCGCTTACGCTTTCTTTTGCCGACCGTCCGACCGACCGTGCTGGATGTGCCCACGGCGTGTCCCACCCCCGCCTGTCCCGGCTCCCTCTTTCGCTTTCATCAGCAGGTCATTAAGCCCCTGCGCGATACCCGCTACGCCCAGGTCGCCGCCGCCCGCTATGAGTGCCTCGCCTGCCACCATACCTTTCGCGTCTATCCACCGGGGGTCACCGCCGATCAGACTTCCCAACGCTTACAAGGCTTGGCCGTCATGCTCTATCTGCTCGGCCTCAGCTATGGGGCCGTCGCCCTGGCCCTGGAGGCGCTCGCCGTAGACCTGTCCAAGACCAGCGTCTATCGCGCCGTCCAAGCGGCGGCCGCGGCGGTGCCGGATGTGTGTCAGCAACGGGTCTTTGGCGGGCGCAAAGCCGCCGCACTGGGGGCTGATCTGACCTCCGTGTGGTGCAATGGGCAGTGGGTGACGTTGGGCATCGCGGTGGATGATGTCACCGGTGTGGTGTTGAGCCTGGATGTGCTGGACGGCAGCGACGCGGCCAGCGTGCAGGAGTGGCTGGCGCCCATCGCGGCAGCCGTGGAAGCCCAACTGCTGGTCAGCGATGATGCCGACAGCTTCAAGGGCGTGGCCGATGAACTGGGCCTCGCCCATCAGGTGTGCAAAGCGCATGTGCGGCGCAACACGGACGAATTGGTGGCCGACTTGCAGCACCGTATCGTGGCCGAGCCGGACGGGTCGTTGGCGGAGATTGGGGTGGCGGCGGAGCAGGCGCAAGCGGATCTGGCGCGGCTGACGGAGTTGATCGCGACGCGCCCCGTCGAAGGCGGCGCGGAGTTGGACCGCATCCAGCAGCGGTATAAGAAGGCGCGCCCACCGCAGGAGGGGGCGAAAGCGACGGTGGCGTACCGGCTGCGGCTGTTGTTCTTGGACCGGGCGAACCTGTGGCCGCGGCTGACGCGCTATCGGCGCTGGCGGGGAGCGGGCGGGGAGACGGTGGATGGAACGAACAACGCCTGTGAGCGGGCGATAGGCTGGTGGATTAAGGAACGGTATCGGGCGATGCGAAGCTACAAGCGACGGGAGTCGGCGGAGCGGGTGAGCCGCTTGCTGGCGTGGAGTGGCAACTACCTGGGCCGGGGCGGGGCGGAGTTGGGGCGGGTGCTGGCGTAAGCGCGGCGGGGCTGGCTCCCCGCCGGCGGGGGAAGCGACCCTCAAATAGGTCGCCCAGACTTAGCTACCGATCTCGGAACAGCCAC
>JALYUO010000724.1 GCA_030853735.1 Chloroflexota bacterium | reverse complement strand
CGCGCTCAACGTGACCGTCGGCCCTGCGCCCAAGCTAACCCTCAGCGGCGATACCGACCCCAGCCGCGTGCAGCAGCAGCAGGCCACAGTGACACAGACCACGGCCCAAATGACGCAGCAAGGCGCGCAAGATGCCGCTGTGCCGATGGGCGAAGATAACATCCACCCCGACGTGCCGCACGAAATCCTGAAAGCCGAGGTGGGCGGCGCAGGCGGCGCGACGGGCGGGGCCGCTGGTGATCATGCCGCCCTGGCCGGCGCGGCCGGTGGCGCGGGCGGCACCGATGCGGTCTCGATTATTGCCCAGCAGCAGCGCGGCGATCAGATCCGGGCGGCTGTCGCGCAGGGACAGGCGGCCATGGCGGCCAAGCGGCAAGAACACACCGCCGCCGTCACCAAAGAGCAGGCCGGTAATAAGCAGGCGGTGGATAAGCTAATCGCCGACAACGCCACGGCGCAGGAGAAGCAGCGCGCCGAGGCCCAGACCGGCGTGCAGAAAATCCGCGCCGACTGGACCAAAGAGCAGCGTAACCTGACCACCAAAGCGGGCAGCGACGCGACCACCGTCACCCGCGACGCGAACAGCAAGGTGCAAAGCGAGCAGACCCGCGCCGACAGCGAAGCCGCGACCCATGTGGATGCCGGCAATGGGGAGATCGCCAACGCCCGCACGCAGGCCGAGCGGGAAGCCGGGGCCAAGCGCGAGGAGGCCAAAGGCAAGTCGGACGACGGCGGCGTGTTCGGCTGGATCGCCGATAAAGTGTCGTCGTTCTTCGAGGGGCTGAAAAACGCCATCGTCGGCATCTTCGACGCGGCGCGCAAGCTGGTCACGGCGGCGATAGACAAAGCGCGCCAGTTGGCAACCGCCGTCATTGACAAGGCGCGCCAAGCGGTGGTCGGGTTGATCGAAGCCGCCGGCAAGGCGTTGCTGGCGATCACCGACACGCTCTTGGCGGCCTTCCCCGCCCTGCGCGACCGCTTCCACAGCCTGATCGAAAAGGCGGTTAAAGCGGCTACCGACGTTGTGAACAAACTGGCCCAGCAACTCAAAGACGGTGTGCTGGCCGCGCTGAACCTGCTGGGCAAGGCGCTGAACGCGGCGCTGGGCCTGCTGCAACAGGGCTTGCTCTCCGTGTTGGACACGGTGAAGAACGCGGTCAAAGGCGCAATTGACTTTGCCAAGGCGGCCATCGAAGCATTGGGCGAGTTCGCCAGCTTGGTGGGCGACATCGCGGGCAACCCCGGCGCGTGGCTGCACAACCTCGCCGCCGGCGTGATGGACGGCCTCAAGAACCACCTGTGGGCGGCGCTCAAAGGCGCGGTGCAGGGCTGGTTCCACAGCAAGGTAGACGGCCTGCTGGGCCTGGGTCAAACCATTTGGGCGGTGCTGACCAAAGGCGGCATCAGCCTCGCTCAGGTCGGCAAAATGGCCTGGGAAGCCCTCAAAGCGGCCATCCCCGCCGCCCTCATCCAAATCCTGGTCGAGAAGCTCGTCTCCATGATCGTGCCCGCCGCCGGGGCCATCATGGCGATCATCGAAGGCTTACGGGCGGCCTGGGCCAGCGCCAGCCGCATCCTGCAAGCCATGCAGCGCTTCATCGCCTTCCTCAAAGCCGTCAAGAGCGGCAACGCCGGTCCCGCCTTCGGCGCGGCCGTCGCCGCCGGCGCGGTCGCGGTCATTGACTTCGTGGCGAACTGGCTGCTGACCAAGATCAAGGGAGCCGCCACGACTGTCGGCAACAAGATCAAGAACATCGCCCAAAAGATCCTGGCCCGCTTGAAGAAGGTCGGCAGCAAAGTGGTCGGGGCCGTGAAGCGCGGCGCGGGCAAGGTCATGCACGCGCTGGGCAACACTCGCGTCGGCCAAGCGGTCAAACGCGGCTATGAAACCGTCCGCAACACCGTCAACAAAGGCAAAGCGCGCGTCGAGCAGTGGCAACAGGACCGCGCGGCCAAGCAGAACGCCGGCAAGACTGAGGATGAGATCAAAAAGGAGAAAGAGGCTAAACTACATAATGCAGTGATAGCTATCCGCCCGAAAGCCGAAGCATTGATGGCAAAGGGGGTGTCCGGTCTCCGGCTTCGTGCTCAATTGGCTATCTGGCGAATCCAACACGGATTAAGTGCATTATCCATAACAGGTGGCGACACCTTCAAAATCATGGCGAAGGTAAACCCGGAAGAAGAGGTAGTTCCAGGGGTCGTGATGCATCCTGAAGAACTCTTGAATCACCTACGCCAAGTAGCAGACGATATATTAACTGACAAGCGGGTACTTGCCGGAGCAGCACGTATCGAAGCTACACAGCGTCAAACCCCACCCCCGAAAGGTCGTAAGGCTACTGTTCATCACGTTGATGTACCTGCTGATGTTAGCATACCGAGCGTAACTGCCTATGCTATGTCACAAAAGAACCCGCGTGGTTTGTTCTCGCCCGAAGAGATACACTACGAAGGTGGTAAAAACACGCCAGATGTTGATGTAGTTCGTCGGCAGGGTTGGAGATATGATCCACAAAATCAAGTCGTCACTCCCATCGTTAACGGTAAAGAGATTCGGGAGGGATCTCGTTATGAGGATCTTGCTAAGAAATTGGATGAAATAAGTACTAATAGTAAGGGCGAGAAAAACCCAGCCCGTATTGCAGGTGCTATACAACGTTGGATACAAACACGAACTTTGCCTAAAGGGTTTAGCGAAGAAGAACGCGCCTATATAGCTTCCATGGCTACATTAATGTCTGGGCAAGAAGCGCATCGGAATCCATCTGCCTTAATCACCTCACCCATGACTATTGGTATTGCTAGAGAAAAGGGTTGGACAGAAGCAATTAATAGCTTTTTCCCAATGGCTCCTCCTAATGCTCAAGCCGGAGCTAACGCTCTTAATAGCTATCTCCGAACATGGAAGCCAGGCGATGAGACTTCCACCTGGGAGCCGAGTAGCGACTTAGTCACCGGTAGCAAGAAACCACAAGAAGTACGGGGGCAGGGCCAGGCTATGCTTGAGTCTGAAGTAGCAGTAGTTAGAGAATGGGTTCTGACACAGAAACTTAGCTTCCTTAGCATACCAGACATGAATGATCGAAAGACTGCTCTTAAAGCAACCATTACTGATCGGATCTTCAGGATGTATGGTATTACTCCACCAAAGCAGTGATATGATAGGAGGATATTCCAGTGGATACAGCACAATCACAACGTCTTCTTCTTAAAGATAAGAAAGGAGAAAATGATGTTCATCGTCTTGCTGAAGTGCAAAACTGGCTTATGGAAGCATGGATTCACGCTGAACCAGAAAAGCAGATCCCTGACGAGGTAATCTGGGAAACCGACGATCAAGCTACTACAATTCATTATATTGACGATTTGTTGGTCCAGTTTCCCTACTTAGTTGTCAAAGGTCGGGATAAAGAAGCTATGGTCAAGATTCTACGTGAGAACCTTGCGCTCTATTCAGCTGATGAGCTACTACAAGAAGCACGCACAGCTCAAACCCGTGCGGAGAAAAAAGAGACTGTTGCACGTTTAGGCGTAGGTGCGCCACTTGCGTATAACGAGGATTTTTTCCAGCTACTACATGATGCCATGAACGACCCAGAACCTGAGGTGCGGCGCGTTGCTGTGTGGGTTGCGACCTATCCCGCGTGGGCACAGCTACGTAAACCCTTAGAGCAGGTAAGGGACGAAGATTCTGATGAAGAAGTCCGCGACGATGCACGGGTTGTCCTAGCCTCCTTTGATCACCATAACATTCACTGAGGCACTAGCAAATTAGAGTGCCTACTGTTGCTGAAGACCGATCACTTTTACAGAGGGGGCCGTCTCCGTTTTGCACACCTAAAGTGTGCATAGCACTTCAGCAACTGTATAGCAGCCTGTGGGCGGCGCTCAAAGGCGCGGTGCAGGGCTGGTTCCACAGCAAGGTAGACGAGCTGCTAGGGATCGGCCAAACCATCTGGGCCGTGCTGACCAAGGGCGGCATCAATCTCGCCCAGGTCGGCAAAATGGCCTGGGAAGCCCTCAAAGCGGCCATTCCTGCCGCGCTGATCCAGATCCTGGTCGAGAAACTCGTTTCGATGATCGTGCCGGCCGCCGGAGCAATCATGGCGATCATCGAAGGCTTACGCGCCGCCTGGGCCACGGCCAGCCGCATCCTGCAAGCCATGCAGCGCTTCATCGCCTTCCTCAAAGCCGTCAAGAGCGGCAACGCCGGTCCTGCCTTCGGCGCGGCCGTCGCCGCCGGCGCAGTCGCGGTGATTGATTTCGTGGCGAACTGGCTGCTCACCAAGATCAAAGGCGCGGCCGGCAAAGTCGGTGACAAGATCAAGTCCATCGCCCAAAAGATCCTGGCCCGCTTGAAGAAGGTCGGCAGTAAGGTCGTTGGCGCGGTCAAGACCGGCGCGGGCAAGGTCATGCACGCGCTCGGCAACACCAAAGTGGGGCAGGTGATCAAGCAAGGCTATAACAAAGCTGCCAACGTAGTGAACAAGGGCAAGGAGCGGTTTGATACATGGCGCAATGGTGGCAAAGACCCCCAAAAGCCCAAGACCCCGGCGGAGGAAGCTGCGGAGAAGCAGGCTCGGTTGGACAAGGCTGTGGCCGCCATTCAGCCTAAAGCACAGTCATTGGTTGAGCGTGGTGTTGCCAACTTGCTACTGAAAGGGCGTTTAGCCATTTGGCGAATGCAGTACCACCTCACCGATTTAAGCCTCGAAGCCAGTGGAGATGGTCTAGTCCAACTTATAGCAAAGGTAAATCCAAGCAAAAAAGTTCTTGATGGTGTACGCGCGCATGGTCGTCCCCTTCTTCGCATTTTGCAAGAAACAGGACGCGAAATGCTGGGACAAACAGCAGTCCGACAGAAAGTACAAGAAATTGAAGCCCATGACCAAGCAACTATCTCACAGCCATCGCCAACTAATGCTGATGCTCCCAATAGTGTAGATGTTAGTAATATGGGGAATGCTGCGGCTATCGTCACTGGCCGTAGGAATGTGCGAAACCGCAAGTCTGCACAGGTAACAAATATAATCATGCCCGATAGCAGTACTGTGCGGGAACAAATGAACCATATGGGGCCACCTAGTCCTGGGAATATCCATGTTCTGGGATTGGGTAAGTATGCTCAGATTTTAACGTTGATGAATACCATTCGCGCTACTAGTGGTGGTGCCAGCGAAGTCCAGTTGATGACTGCACTCCAGAAGTTCATGCGAACGGGTGGGGATCTAGACCCTCGCTTTGCTGCTCACCAACAGAAGTTTGCTGAACTTCATCGCCTCTTCCAAGTCGAAGGTATGCGTAGTGATGCAGTCGTCACGGCGATTCCTATGTTTATGAATATGTCAGGAGCCGGCAATCAACCAGCCGGCATGACGCTGAGTACAGCTTTCACAGGACACCTCTTTAACGAAGGCGGCGATGCTCCGTGGACACAGGTGGGTGCAGGGCAAGGCCAACGTGGGGTGGAACGGCGGATTGGGTCGAGCCGAACATTACGCTCACTTGGTGAAAGCGGTCTTACGGGTGACCAGTGGAACCGACAGATTGAGTTTGTGGTTCGTTTTATTGAGTTGCGGATCGAACCGTTAGATATCGTTTTCCCTAATGAAGCAGCGGTAGCGCACTACGGCCGGCAGAAGTTCCAGCCTGTAGTAGATGAAATTATGCAGGGATCCTTACCGTTCTACCTACCGCGTACCCGGCAGAGAGAGGGATCAGCATGAAGTACCAGCGTGCGGTCATTAAAGAGTCAGTCCCTCGGAGCATGGTGGATCAAGTGGCCCAGCGAGAGCAGTGGATTTTGCAACAGGAGACTTCTGGCGATGAAGAGACCCCATTTGAGAAAACATGGGTGACCTCAAACAGGCAAACAGCGATCCACTATATCGAAGATCCAACAACTCAAGTGCATTACCTGTATGTCAACGGTGCGAACCAAGAACACATACTTGCTATCTTGCGTAGTAATCTCGCGCTGTACAGTTTACCTGAATTGCAGCAGATGATACAGAACGCACAGGGAACAGAGGCTCGCATTGATGCGCTTTACCATTTAGCGACCGCTATGCCGCCAATTTTTGACGCTAATTTTCTGCCCTATTTTGCTGCTGCATTAGCTGATCCCAATCCTGATGTCCGCAGTGCTGCAATATTCGCTTGTGCTTTCGTCACTTGGGTGGAACTACGTGCGCCGCTGGAACAGATCGCTAGGCATGATCAAGATGCTGAACTGCGTGCGGCTGCTCAGGACATGATTGATGCGCTCACGCAACATTATTGGCACACAACACCTAACTAATGGTAGTTAATTTAGCCCTTTATCCAACCATTGACGCAATCCTGGCTCAAACGGGAGCTAGCGACTCGGAAGTTGCGACCGATCTTCTATATTTGGCGCAGGACGTGCCTTTAACCGCAAATCTCCGCGAAGCAGAGTTTGCAGTCCAGTATCGTCAGCAATTGTATGGTGTGTACGAAATGTGGCTGGAAGCAGCTCATCATAGCCCATTGATTGCCGCGCAAATTCCTGTGCTGCTAGATATTGTAGCCGCAGGGAGAATATCTTTTTCTGAAGCTTTCACAGGGCAACCTGATGGTGGTGGCTTGTTTCCTCCTTCCCATGTGGGTATCCTGAGCCAGATCGATTCTTTAGAGGCAAGTCTAGGCCAGCCAGACAATGATGCTCTGCCGTTAGAGATTGTGGCACTACAACATCAGTATACCGACTTCATGGCATACTGGATCGAGCTACAGATGGACGACCACGGTCTTGACCCCGAAGATCCCGATATGCTTGATAATTTTATTAGTCAGGAGTTGCCAACGCTATTACGGGCGAGCGCACTACGTTTTTATGGTGCGGCAGCAAATCCATAGCATTTTGCTTCAACATTAGCTCTTTAACAACTCTATAGCCGCTCTAGAGGCATTGAAGAGCGCGGTGCAGGGCTGGTTCCACAGCAAGGTAGACGGGCTGCTGGGGATCGGCCAGACCATCTGGGCGGTGCTGACCAAAGGCGGCATCAGCCTCGCTCAGGTCGGCAAGATGGCCTGGGAAGCGCTCAAAGCGGCCATTCCCGCCGCCCTGATCCAAATCCT
>JALYUO010000711.1 GCA_030853735.1 Chloroflexota bacterium | reverse complement strand
GCCCCCTCCTACGGCGCAGCGGCGGTGTATGATGACCGTTGCGCGCGGTTTGCTGCGGAACGCGACCGCTACACGGCGGAGTGGAATCGGGTCGCCAATATGCGGCTGCTGCTGTTTGTGCTGGCCGGGGCGGTGTTGGGCTGGGGCGTATTCCAGGGCGTGCCGTGGCTGGTGCCGCCGGGCCTCGTCTTGCTGGCGCTGTTTATCGGCAGCGTGGTGTGGCACCGGCGGCTGGGCCGGCAGCGCACCCGCTACACCGAACTCTGGGCCATGAACGATGAGGCGCGCAAGCGGCTGGCCCGCAACTGGGCAGCCTTGCCCGTGCGCCACACCGTCAGTGCGCCGCCCGGCCACCCCTACGCCGCCGACCTCGATCTATTCGGTCCCGCCTCACCGTTCCAACTGCTCGATGCGATGGGCACGCGCATGGGCGAGACCCTGTTGCGTGACTGGCTGCTGGCTCCCGCGCCGCCCGCTGTGATCGGCCCGCGCCAAGTCGCTGTGGCCGAACTGGCCCCACAAATTGACCTGCGCGACGAACTGGCGCTGCGCGGGCGGCTGCTGGGTGAACCCAAGCCCGACCCGACCGCGTTCCTGGCCTGGGCCGAAAGCCCGCCCTGGCTGTTCCGCTACGGCGCATTGCTGGCCGTAGGGCGCGTGAGTGTGGCCCTGCTCCTGATCCTCCTGGTGGCCCAGTTGAGCGGGCTGCTGGCCTATCCCCTCTGGCTGATCCCCCTGGCCTACAACAGCCTGCTGTGGGCGACCCTGGCTGGGCGGGTGCGCGACAGCCTGCAAGCCGCCGTCGCCGGGCAGGGCGCGTTTGCCCGCTATGCCGATGCGTTTGATGTGCTGGCTTCACCGCACTTCCAGTCGCCGCTGTTGCAACAGGCCCAGGCCGCACTGACGGCGGGCGGTTTGCCGGCGGGCGCATCGCTACGTCGCCTGGGCCGCCGCGCGCAACTCTATATGCCGGAAGATTACATCCTGAACATTCCGTTCCAGATCATCGGCCTGTGGAACTTGCAGGTGCTGGCCGCGCTGGAGGCATGGCAACGGGTGGCCGGTGGGCGCGTGCGCGGCTGGCTCGGCGCGCTAGGCGAGGTCGAAGCATTGGCGGCGCTGGCCGTCTTGGCCCACGATAACCCCGATTGGGTGTTCCCCACGCTTGATGCCGCCGCCCCGGCGCTGACGGCGACCGCACTGGGCCACCCCTTGCTGGCCGCCGGTGCGCGCGTCGCTAACGATGTGCAGGTGGGGCCGCGCGGCACGTTCCTGCTGGTCACCGGCTCCAATATGTCGGGCAAAAGCACGCTGCTGCGGGCGGTCGGGGTCAATCTGGTGCTGGCCGGGGCAGGCGGGCCGGTTTGTGCCGCCGCTTTCACCGCGCCGCCGGTCACGCTCTGGACCAGTATGCGGATTCAGGACTCGCTGGCGAGTGGCGTGTCCTACTTTATGGCCGAACTACAGCGCCTCAAAGCCATCGTGGACGCGGCGCGGGCGGCGCAGGGCAGCGACACGGTCTTCTGCTACCTGCTAGACGAGATCCTTCAGGGGACCAACACTGCCGAGCGCCAGATCGCGGCGCGGCGCATTATCAGCCACCTGGTTCATGTCGGCGCGCTGGGCGCGGTCTCCACCCATGACCTGGCCCTGGCCGATGCGCCCGACATAGCGGCCCTGGCCCAGCCCGTCCACCTGCGCGAACAGTTCACCAGCGGCCCCGCCGGCCCCAGCATGGCCTTCGACTACCACCTACGCCCCGGCCTCGCCACCTCGACCAACGCCCTGCGCCTCATGCAAATCGTTGGCCTCGACGTAGAGTGATCTGATCCACGCAGGGCCGCGCCTCTGCGCGGATCAATCTTCGTGTTTCTTCGTGTTCCTTCGTGGATCAAAAGCGGATTACACCGCCTCGACCGGCTCCGGCTGCCCACTCGCTAATGAGCGCGTCGCGGCCAGGGTCGTCGCCAGCGTCGCCAGCCCATCCCGATACGTGCTGCGGATGCCGCTGCGGTCGCCCGTCTGCACCGCTTCGACAAACGCCGCCACCTGTTCGGGATAGCCGCTCACCGGGTCATAGTGGTCCACCGGCTGCCCGTCCACCTGCCCACGCACCGTCCAAGCATCATACACCAAATCCAGGTGCAGGTCGCGGGCGATCAGGGTGCAGCCCCAAAAAAACTGCCACACCGCGCAGGTCGAAACGACCGTGCCGACGGCACCGCCCCGGAAATCCAGCGTCAGCGTGCTGCGGTCTTCATAGTCCACCCGATCCGGCACCGCGCCTGCCCGCCCCAACGCATACACCTGCCGCACATCGCCCGCGAGGTAGCGCGCCAAGTCCACGAGGTGCGTGCTTTGCTCCACGATTTGCCCACCCGACAACGCCCGTTGCGCGTTCCAGCCGCCCGGCATGGCCCCCAACACTTGGCCCAGCACCAACGCCGGCGCGCGGTCGGCCAGCCGCTGCTTGGCATAGGCCGTGATGCCGCTGTAGCGGAACATATAGCCGACGCTGTTGACCACCCCCGCCGCTTCGATGGCGGCCAGGCTGCGCCGCCCCACCGCGAGGTCGAGGCCCAGCGGTTTGGTTGTGAAGACGGCACAGCCCGCCTCGGCGGCCCGCACCAGCTCGTCGCCACGGGCAAACGGCGGCAGGTTGTCGAACACCGCGTCCAAGCGCGCCGCATCCAGCATCGCCCGGTAGTCGGTAAACACCGCTGCTCCACGTCCAGCGGCCAGCGCCTGGGCGCGCTCCGGGTCGAGGTCACAAAACGCCACCACCTGGACGGCGGGCTTGCTAGGCAACCCCACGCCGTCCAGACGTTGCAAATACTCGCGGGCGATGCCACCGCAGCCGATAAAGCCGATCCGCGTCATGACCCGGCCTCCTGCGCGATTTGCTGCCGCGCCGCCGCATATTGCGTGGCGACCTGTTGCACGATGGCCGGAGGCAGCGGCGGAGCCAGGGCCGCACGCCGGTTGGCATCCAGGTGCGCCGCATGGCTGGTGCCGATAATCGCCGTGCTGACTAGCGGGTTCGCCAGCACCCAACGCAGCGCCAGCCCCAGCCGGTCGCCGTCCGGGGCCAGCACCGCCCAATCCAGCCGTTGCGCCACGTCCCATTTCCCGGCCCAGTCAGGGTGCGCGGGACGCTCGGCCAGCAGGGGAATAGCGTTGGCGATGGGTTGCTTGATGATCAACCCCATGCCCTGCGCGGCGGCGGCGGGCAAGAGGGCAGCTCCCGCCTCTTGCTGCAACAGGCTGTAGCTGATTTGCAGTGTCGCAAACACCCCCAGCGCCACCGCTTGCGCGGCTACCGCGTCATCGGCGCTGATCCCGATATGCCGCACCAGGCCGCCGGCTTGCAGCCGTTGTAGCCCCCGCAGCGCCGCGCCGTCGTCTAGCACCCAGGCGGGCGGGCTATGCAGTTGCACTAAGTCGAGGTAGTCCGTTCCCAGCTGTCGCAGGCTCGTCTGCACCGTGGCGATCACGCCGGCTGCCGACCAGTCTTCGCGCACTGCCCACTCCGCGCCATGCAGCGTTTGGCTGCGCCCGCATTTGGTCGCCAGGATCACGCGGTCACGCCGCCCACGCAACGCTTGGCCCAGCAGTTCTTCGCTGCGCCGGTAGTCCGCCGCTGTATCGAAAAACGTGATGCCCAGATCCAATGCGTGTTCTAGCACCGGCACAAAATCCACTGCGCGGCGCGAGTCTGCGAAGCCAATCGGTGCGCCGCCAAAGCCAAGTGCTGAGATCATCAGCCCCGTGCGGCCTAACGGCCGCTGCGGTAGGAGTGATTCGATAGCGCGCTCCTTTGTCAACAACCTGGGGTCAGCGACGCACCGCCACCCCTGCCGCTTTCCGTACCGCCGTCGGCTGTCCAGTGGGCGAGGTGGTCGCTGCCCCGTTCGGCACCCCGCTGTCCGCCAACCGCCGTTTCAGCGCCGCGCTGGTGATGAAGCCGGGCCGCAAGGTCGCCGGGATGCTCACGGGGCGACCCGTCTGGGGGTTCACCCATTGGCGCGCCCGATAGGGGCGCAAGGCGAAGGTGCCAAAGCCGCTTAACACCACGCGGTCGCCGGCGGCCAACGACTCCACGATCTGGTCCAGCGCCGTGTCCATGACCCGTTTCACGGTGCTATAGGCGATCCCGGTTTCCGCGCTCACTTGGCGGAGCAACGCGCTCTTTTTCATCGCCCGTCTTCCTTTCGCTACGGTCCCAGCCCTACTACCCTCCCCCGCCATGCCGGGTTGCCCCGCCGGCCGGTCGCTGCCGTATTCCCTCTATTGTATCGCCCTTTGGCCGATTAGGGAAGGGGGTAGCCGACGGACCTAACCCCCCCGCCCCCTTCCCTACGAAGGAAGGGGGAGATTACGAGTCTACACACAGCGGATCATCCCCATAGAGACCGGCGTATAATCCGTCACGCTCCCCCTTCCTTCGTAGGGAAGGGGGTTGGGGGTTAGGTCCGCCGGCGGCCTTGCGACCGCGCCCACTTTCGGGCATAATAGCTCTATGAGTTACACCGCCAAGCGGCTGATCCTATTACTGATGACCTGGGGGCTGATCGTCTTTGCCGGCATCACCGTCCGTATCAACCTAAGCCAGCGCCCAGTCGCCGTGCCGACTACCCCGACGGTCGCGGCAGCGGTCCCGCTTGCCACGCCCAGCGCCGCAGCGGGGCAGGTGGCTGACCTGCAAGCTACGCTACAACACGACCCCAACAACGTGCCCGCTCTGATCGCACTGGCTGATCTGAGCTATAAAGCGCAGGATTGGGCCGGCGCGATCTTGCTCTATCAACGGGTCGTCGCCCTGCAACCGCACGAGGCCAACACGCTGGTACGGCTGGCGGCGGCGCAACTCTACGCCGTCCATCTCAGTGACGCGCAGCAGAGTCTGGAACAAGCGGTACAGATCGCGCCGGATCGCGCCGATGCCCATCTGTTGCTGGGGCTAACCCTCAGCCGGGCCACGCCACCCAACCTGGCCCGCGCCCGCCAGGAGTGGCAACAGGTGATCCACCTGGTCCCCGGCACCGATCTGGCCCAACAAGCGCAAGCCTTACTGACCGAAGGGGCCGCGCAACCCTAATGCAACCGGAGTATGCCTAAGCATGGCACCGACCTTTATTGTGATCGGCGGCGGCTGTTATGGCAGCCATCACCTGGCCCGCCTGGAACGGGGCCGGCTGCGCGGCAAAATCGCGCCCGACAGTCGCATCGTGGTGGTAGATCGCAACCCGGTCTGCCAAGTGCGCGGCGAACTGACCATTGCGCCGAATCCGCTGGTCAGCATCGTGCAAAGCGATTGGCTGGACTACATGAAAGCCGAGTTCGATAGCCTGCCCGCCGGCGACGAGGTGGTGCCCGCGCCTATCGCGCCGCACTTGGCGGCGGAATGGCTGTTGTGGAGCCTGCAACAGCGCCTGCCGGCTGGGGTGGTCGCCCAGGTGCCGTTCAGTGACGAGTTCGGCGGCCTACCTTATGAGTATCTCAGCCCGGCGGGTGAGCGGTTTTTCAGCGCGGCGGGCTGGATCTGTCCGCCGAACTGTCGTGCGCCCAAGAAATGCCCGGCCATTTTGGCCCCACGCACCTGGGAATTGGGCGACACCGTGGAAGCCTTCAGCCGCGATCATGCCGACCGCTACAGCGCCCCGGCTATCTTCCGCACGGTCTACCGCACCACCGGCATCGAGACGATCCCGGTCGGCTTCTACCGTGAGACACGCGACCGTTTGCTGGCCCAGGCGCAGACGGGTGCGCTGGCCGGCAAAGGGGTCATCGTCTCCACCTTGTCGCCGTGCCACGGCGCGGCTAATCTCCTGCACTTTGCGGCGGGATAGCTTTGGAGGATAGCGTTTATGGCTGATAGCGATGGATCGGCGGCCGTGCCGGTGGTGGACCGCACGATCAAGCTGCGGAGCGGGCTGGACGATGCCCTCTCCAACCTGATGGCCGTCTTGCCGGGGGCCGACAACGAAGCCGGTTGGGAGATCGCCACCGCCGACGACGGCTGGACGGTGCGCCAAATGTTGGCTCACCTGTCCGTGGCCGAGGCCAGCATGAACGGGCTGATCGCGCAAGCCCTGGCCGCCGCCGCCGCCGGCACGCCGGGCACTGGCCTCGTGGTCACCGGCAAAGACGGTTCGCCGTTTGACCGCGACCGCTGGAACGCACGGAACGTTGAGAAGCGTGCCGCGCAACCACCCTCCGCCTTGCGTGTCGAACTCACCGAAACCCGCGCCCAGACACTCCGCACCCTGAAGACCATGAGCGCCGACCAACTAGCGACCCCCGCGTGGCACCCTGCGCTGGGCCAGACCACGGTCGAGGCGATCTACAAGATCATGGCCCTCCATATGCGCGACCACACGCGCGCCATCAAAAAAGCCCTGCGCGCCAGCCAACACGGCCTGTATTGGGCCGACGTGGAATGATTGCGGAATGCGGATTGCGGATTGCGGATTGGTAACGATTGCCGAATGACAACCGTAGAATGTGAAATATGGGGTCTGTAGCAAGG
>JALYUO010000700.1 GCA_030853735.1 Chloroflexota bacterium | reverse complement strand
CCGCTCGCCACTCCACCTGTCACCCTGCCAGGGGCGCTGCCCGCGCCGTGCCATCGCACCAGCTTCAACAACAACCGCCGGTTTCCCGAAACCGGCCAAGCCGTCAGCGGCGATTTCGTCAATTACTGGGAGCGCAACGGCGGCTTGCCGGATCAGGGCTACCCGATCTCCCCCCTAATCACAGAAGTCTCGGATCTCAACGGCAAACCCTACCAAGTGCAGTATTTCGAGCGCGCTGTGTTTGAGTGCCATCCCGAAAACCTCGGCACCGCATTCGGTGTCTTGCTCTCCCAACTGGGGACGTTCCAGTACCGGCAGCAATACCCGCAGGGCGCGCCGGGCCAGCGCCCGAACGGCGAGCGGCCGCAGGTGTTCGCCGAGACGGGGCACACCCTCGGTGGCGAGTTCCGCACCTACTGGGAGACGCACGGGGGGAAACACCAACAGGGGCTGCCCCTCTCCGACGAGTTTACCGAGGTCAGCGCGCTGGACGGCAAACCCTACACGGTGCAATACTTCGAGCGGGCCGTGTTCGAGTACCACCCGGAGAACGTGCCGCCCTACCGGGTGCTCTTGAGCCAGTTAGGCACGTTTCGCTATCGGGCCAAGTACCCTACCCCGCCGGCACCGCCGCCGGTCGCCCTACCCACCGCCGCCCCGACCGGCCCGCAGTTCCTCGGCTACATCGCCCCCGGCAATACGAACTGCTCCCCTGACAACCCCGGCCCGTTGGTGGCGGGCGGCGGCTATCTCTTTTGGCCCGATGCCGGCAGCAATCTCCGCACCTATGACAAAGAACCAGCCCTGCTCGGCTACGATGTGAGCGCCGGACGGCAACTGAGCGCAGCGCAGCCGTGGAATCTCGCAGAAAGGTTTGCCACCGATGGGCGCGCGGTCGCCTGGAGAGAGTCGCGCCCGAATCAGACCCCCGACCCGCCCAGCTATGGCTATGATCTCTACATCCACCGCGCCAACCTGCGAACGGGCCAGGAAGCGCCCCCGTGGCGGCTCCCGCAACGCAGTGGGCGGTGGGCAGTGGGCGACGGCGACACGATCTACTACACGCATATCCTGAGTGTTAATACTACAGAGGTCCAGGCCCTCTCGGCCTACGATGGGGCGACGGGGCAGACCGCCCGCATCGCCACCGCCCCTCCCGGTTCCTCCTTCGTGGGCCTCATGGCCGGCAGTGGCTACCTAGCCTGGAGAGTACGCGACTCAGATCCCCAGGCGTATGACCGCGAACGACTCTACCTCGCGCCGGCCCGGAACCCCACGGCGGCGACCGTCATCCGCACAGGGCGGTTTGACTCGCTCATCATCAGCGGCGATCATCTGTTTTGGACCCGGATCGTGATCCAGGCCGATGGCTCGTACAACGAACTAACCGACAATGAGACCGCTATGTACACGTTCAGTACCGGGACGACGCAGGTGCTGGATCGGGGCGAGGCGACAAATCTTTCCGTCTCTGAGGATCGGATCGCTTGGCGGTTGCCAGTCAACTACTATAAGGGCTATGCTGTAACCCGGCACATGGCTGTGCTGGACTTACGTACCGGCCAAAAGCGCATCTACGCAATGCCGGAGGGCACCACCAGTTGCGTAACGCTGGCCGGATCGGCGCTCGCCTACATCCGCGACCCGCTGCGGCTGGAGATGCTCCCCGAACTCTTCCTCCAGCCCTTGCCCTGAGCGGCCAGCCGCCCCCGTTACCGGTAATTGCACCGCTAACACGCAAAGAACGCGAAGATCACAGTGATCTTCGCGTTCGCGGCATTGCTATCCCCACCCGGCGTAATTCAGAACTCAGAATCCAGAACTCAGAACTACTTGATCGCCGGCCCGGCGGTCCAGTCGTAGCCGATGGTCGCGTCGTCGTGGGCGATGCGGCCCTCTTCGGCGGGGTCATAGGTGTTCGAGGTGACGTAGAACAGGTGGTTTACCCCGGCCAGGGCGCGGCAGCCGTGCGCCACGCCGGGCGGGATTTTCAGCACTTTGGCCGGATAGCTCTCGCCCATAAACAGTTCCATGGTCACGCCATGCGTCGGCGAATCGGGCCGCGTGTCATAGAGGGTGATATGGTTATCCTAATTTGGGTTAAAGGATTGGACGTGAGATAATGGAAACAAGGAAGAACTCATGTCTCCTAAAGCTCATGCAGATCAATATCGTATTTTTTTGTCCAGGTTGAGGCAAGCGCGCAAGGAATCTGGTTTAACACAAGAACAAGTAGCTACGCTATTAGCTAAACCCCAGTCGTTCGTATCTAAATGTGAGTCCGGTGAACGTCGTATCGATGTTGTTGAACTGCTGGTTTTTGCACGTATTTACGACAAGCAAATATCGTTTTTCACTAGCAACTTATAGGCTTCGTAAGAACGCTGGAATCTGCTTACTCATATTCCTATCCAATTAGGAGGAGTTATGCAACTACAAGAATGGCGCACTAACATAAGACATAAACTTGAGGAATTCGCTTCTGATCCTAATGGAAGCAAAGCACGACTAGGTGTTCAAACAGTAATGGGCTTCCTGTTAGCTAGTACACTTGACCCTATTATTATGTTGGGGGCTATGCATGGAAGCCAGGACGCGCTACTTGCCTTTACAAGTGTGCTTGGTAATGTTGGCGCAAACCTCTTGTCTAATTCTTTCCAAAAGAACTATGATAAACATACGTTAGGTTCCGAAATTGAGATTGCCC
>JALYUO010000660.1 GCA_030853735.1 Chloroflexota bacterium | reverse complement strand
GGTGCAAACGACGCGCCGCCCTCGGAGTTCGCACCTGGGGGTGCCAACTCCTCGTTCATGATTTCTAGAACATGAAAGACTACAGTATAGCAGACTCACTGCTGCGCTGGTCAGCCGCTCAATGCGGGCGGAGCGCCGGCGGGCAGGTCCAGATGGGCGGAGAGGAAGGTCCAGATGGCCGTTTCTTCGTCCACCAGTTTGCTGATCGGCTTGCCGATGCCGTGACCGGCGGCGCTTTCGACGCGCAGCAGGACGGGGCGGCGAGGTTCCAGGCTCTGTAGCAGGGCGGCCATTTTGCGGGCGTGCAAGGGGTCTACGCGGCTGTCGGACTCGGCAGTCATCAGCAACACCGAGGGATAGTCGGTGCCGGGCTGGACGTGCTGATAGGGCGAGTAAGCCCACAGCCAGTCAATTTGTTCGGGATCGTCGGCGGAGCCATATTCAGGGATCCACAGGCGCGCAATGCGATAGTGGTGATAGCGCAGCATATCCAGCAGGGGCACCTGGCAGACCACCGCCGCCCACAGGTCGGGCCGCTGGGTGAGCGCCGCGCCGACCAGTAGGCCGCCGTTGCTGCGCCCATAGATGCCCAGCCGTTGCGGGTTCGTGTACCCGGCGCGGATCAGGTATTCCCCGGCGGCGATAAAGTCGTCGAAGACGTTCTGCTTGTTGCCCAGCATCCCGGCGCGGTGCCACTCCTCGCCGAACTCGCTGCCGCCGCGCAGGTTCGCCAACGCGAACAGGCCGCCGCGTTCCACCCAGCCGACCACCGAGCGGCGGAAGGTCGGGCTGTTGGTCAGTAGAAAGCCGCCGTAGCCGTGTAGCACGGTCGGCGTGTCGCCGTTCCGCACCAAATCGCTGCGGCTGACGATAAACATGGGCACCTGGGTGCCGTCTTTGGACGGATACCAGACCTGTTCCACCTGCATCGCCGCCACCGAATCCGGCGCATCCACCTGCGCCCAGACGGTTAGATCGCCGGTCGGCAGATCATAGCGGTAGACGGTGGGCGGCATGATGAACGACTCGAAGCCGATAAACACCTCGCTGCCGTCCCATTCGCCGTGCAGGGCGGTGACGCTGCCCAGCGGCAGGGTGGGGCCGCCCAGCGGCGTGCCGTCGAGGCTGTAGACGGCGACCTGCGAGGTGACATTGCGCTGCTCCTGTAGCACCAACCGGTCGCCGATCACCTCCAACCCTTCGATCACGGTGTCGGGGCGTTCGGCCACCAGTTCGCGCCAAGCGGCAGGGTCGGGCTGGGCTAGGTCTACCGCGAGGACACGCCAGTGCGGGGCTTGCCAGTCCGTATGCAGATAGAGGGTGTTGCCGCGCACGACACCCTGGAAATGCGCTTCGTGTCCGGTAATTAGCGGCTGCCACGCGCCGGCGGGCGCACGCAGATCGCGGCTGTAGAGTTCGTTGTTGTTGGTCCCCTGATAGGCCGTCACGATCAGCCAGCGTCCTTCCGGGGAGATGCTTACGTCGAGCAGATTGGTCATGGGCTGCCCTGCGCCAAACAGGTCCGGGTCGGCGGCGGGATCCGTGCCGAGGCGGTGGTGAAAGACGTGCTGGTGGTAATTTTCCTCGCCCGCCGGCACGCTGCCTGGCGCGGGGTAGCGCGCGTAATAGAAGCCGCCGCCGTCCGGCTCCCAGGCCACGCTGCTGTAGCGGGTGTGGGGAATGTGGTCGGGCAAGAGCGTGCCGCTTGTCACATCCAGCACATAGAGGGTGCTTTTTTCGTCGCCCTCGTCCGAGTAGCCGTAGGCCAGCAAGCGCCCATCGTCCGACGGATACCACCAATCGAGCGCGACCGTGGCGGCGGCGCTGGCCTGGGCCGGATCGAGCAGCACGCGCTCCGGTCCGTCGCCGGTGCGGGTGTAGAGGATCGGCTGGTCCTGGCCGCTGTCGCGCCGCGTGTAGAACAGGTGTCCGCCGCGCACCACCGGCACGCCCACCGTGCCGATGTTCAGCAGTTCGGCCAGCCGCCGCCGGATCGCGTCGCGCCCCGGCACCGCCGCCAGTTGCGCCTCGGTGTAAGCGTTCTGCGCCGCCGTCCACGCGGCTAGGTCGGGGTGGTTCTCGTCTTCCAGCCAGCGAAACGGGTCTACATTGCGCCGCCCGTGCAGGGTTTCTTCAACCGGCTCTTGGCGCGTCGGAGGATGGGTCATGGTCACTGCTCCTTTTTGCACCACAAAGCCACAAAGCACACAAAGATTTTAGACGATACGAGTTCTGTAGCTTCTTGCGAAAAAGACCTTTGTGCGCTTTGTGGCTTTGTGTTGCAACTAAAACGTCAGCCCCAGCACGCCCGCGAGTTCGCGCAAGAGCGCCTGGGCGGGGCGGATCTGCTCGCCGGCGGTGGCGGCGCGCGTGATGCGAGCGGCCAAGTCGGTCAGGATGCCGATAGCGGCGGGCGTGTTGAAGTCATCGTCCAATGCGGCGCGGAACTGCGAACTGATGCCCTCCGTTTTGACGGGCTGCCCGCCGGCGACCGTCAGCGCCAGCGCATCGGCTATCGTAGTGGCCTGGGCCTCAGCGCGGTCCACATCGCCGGCTTCATATTCGTAGGGCGCACGATAAGGTTGGTCCAGGATCGCCAGCCGCAGCGCGTTGGGGGAATGGTCGGCCAGGATGCCGTCTACAAAGACCATGTTGCCCAGCGATTTCGACATTTTGGTGCCGCCCAGGCTGACCAGCCCGACGTGCATCCAGGCGCGCACAAAGGGCGTGACCCCCGTCACCGGCTCGGCCTGGGCGATTTCGCAGGCGTGGTGGGGGAAGATCAGGTCGGCCCCGCCGCCGTGGATGTCGAGTTGTGGCCCCAGGTGGTGCGTTGCCATTGTCGAACACTCAATGTGCCAGCCGGGCCGCCCCGCACCCCACGGGCTGGGCCAACTCGGCTCCCCCGCCGCCGACGGCTGCCATAGCACAAAGTCGAGCGGGTCGCGCTTCTGCGGGTCGTCGGGCTTATTGCCCATCTCGTTGGCTACCGCCAGCATGGCCGCCCGGTCGGGCAGGTGGGCAATCGCGCCAAAGTCGGGCAGGCTGCGGCTATCGTAATAGACCGAGCCGTTCACCGCATAAGCGTGGCCTAATGCGACCAGCCGGGCGATCAGTGGGATCATCGCGCCGATCTCGTCGGTGGCCTTGATGTAAAGCTCCGGCTTGGGTACGTTGATGCGGGCCAGCGCGGCCAAATAGCGCGCCGTCTGCTCGTCGCCCAGCGTGCGCCAATCCACGCTGTCGCGGCTGGCCCGCTCAAACAGCGGCTCGTCAATATCGGTCACGTTTTGCACATACAGCACGCGCCGCCCGGTCCATTCCAAAAAGCGGCGCAGGGTGTCATAGACCACTGCGACGCGCGCATGGCCCAGGTGACTGGTGTCATAGGGGGTCACGCCGCAGACGTACATCCGCACCGTATCGTCGGGGAAATCGAGGTTGACATAATCTTGTTGCCGGGTGTCGTACAACCGCATAGGGACTCCTCATAGTCAGGATAGAGCAGCGATCATTGCCGCCGGCCGTGCCGGATCGCGTGTCAGCCGCTGCTTCTGCGCGTTTTCGCGCACAATCCATGCGACGGTGTAAAACGCAAAACGCAAAACGTAAGGTATAATGGTGAGCAATGGAGTGCTGGTGCGGCTTACGGGTCGATCACCGCCTACTCCGCCTACTCGCCAGTATAACATATTCGCTTTACGTTTTACGTTTACGCCTTATGCTACGGAGGCCCGCCCAATGGACTACACGCCTACGCTTGATTATATCGCCGCCTATTGGCCGCGCCTGATCCGCCACAACACGGGCGATCAGGGCACCCTGATCGGCTTGCCCCAGCCCTATGTGGTGCCGAGCGATGGGGCGATGTTCCACGAGATGTATTATTGGGACAGCTATTTCACCGCGCTGGGCTTAGTGGGCACCGAGCATGAGCCGCTGATCACCGGCATGACCGAGAACATGGCGTATCTGTACCGCCGCTTCGGGATCATCCCCAACGCCAGCCGCTACTATTTCTTGTCGCGCAGCCAGCCGCCGTTTTTCACGGCTATGATCCGGCTGGCTTATACGGTCAAGCAGCAGGCCGGCGATCCACAGGCAGGGCGCTGGCTGGCCCGCCAAATGCGCCTCGCCGAGGCCGAACACGCCACCGTCTGGCTAGGCACCCAGCAACCACACGCCCGCTTGGTCCACGCCGGCCTATCGCGCTATTTCGACATCAACTTCCTCGACATCCTGGCCTCGTGCGAAAGCGGCTGGGATCACTCGACGCGCTGCGATGAGCGGTGGCTGGACCACCTGCCGGTCGATCTGAATAGCATCCTCTATGCGCGCGAACAGGACTTTGCTTGGTTCCATACCGAACGTGGCGAACGCAGCCAAGCCGCCGCATGGCAGGCGCGGGCAGCAACGCGGGCGGCGACCATGCACGATCTGCTGTGGGATGAGACGCAGGGCTGTTTCTTCGACTATGATTATCGCAACGGGCAACGCACGCCGCACCCCTCGCTGGCGATGTTTTATGCGCTGTGGGCCGGCTGGGCCACGCCCGCCCAGGCGGCGCGGGTGGTAGCCGACTGGCTGCCGCGCTTTAGCCAGCCCGGTGGCTTGGTGACGACGCTGGAGGAGCGCGCTGGCCGGCAATGGGCGTGGCCTAACGGCTGGGCACCGCTGCAATGGATCGTCGCGGCGGGCCTGGAACGCTATGGCTATGCTGCCGAAGCCCAGCAAGTCATGCGCGTCTGGTGCGACACCTGTGCCACGGTGTTTGCCGCGACGGGGACGATGTGGGAGAAATATAACGTGGTGGCGTTGGGATCTCATGCCGAAGGCGGAGTCTACGGCATGGTGACCGGCTTCGGCTGGACCAACGGCGTGTTCAGCGACTTTGCCCGCCGCTTGGCCGACGGAACGGACGACAACACGGAGACACGGAGACACGGAGTTATAGAGAAAACCTTGTCATTTTGATGCCCAGCCAAGTAGTCCACCGTAACGACCCATCCACACAGCGGACACCTACGGGTAGGTTTGTACGCGCCCCGACGGATTCTTCACTGCGTTCAGCTTCAGTTTGTACAATTTTGTCGAAGCAAAAGTACCTAATATAAGCCCTAATTCACAGAGATAGGACAAAAATGAGCCCTTATACGGGGGCCGTGAGTGTAAAATATCGGCTGTTTAGCGGGGTGGCCGACTCACACTAGGCACGACATGGCTTGCTGTAACCCGATTTTTCAATTGTAAAATTGTACAAACTCAAGTTCAGAATGACAAGGTTCTCTCTCCTCACTAGGCTGAATAGATACACTCAACCTTAAAATCTCCGTGTCTCCGTGTCTCCGTGTCTCCGTGTTGTCGTCCGTTTCGTAGCGCCGGATGGTGCCCTATCCTCAATGGGATCCAATCAGAGACGGAAAAGTTACTTACGTTTTACGTTTTACGATCTGCCACGCCCAAGAGCGGGGCCAGGAACGCCGCCGCCAGTGCGCCCGCCTCGGCTTCGCGGCCCGGCAGGAAGTGCGTGCTGTCGGTGATGATTTGGACGGCTTTGGGTGGCGGCAAGCGGTCCACGAAGGGCAGTAGCTTGGCGGGCGGCGAATAGGTGTCGCCGTCGGCGGTGATGAACAGCTTGGGGCCGAACCAATAGCCCAGGTGGGTCAGATCCCAGGCGGCCACCGGGAAGCCGATCATGACCGCCGCACGCACCCGTGCATCGGTCGGGTGCCGCCGCAGATAGCTGAGGACCATGCGCGCGCCGAAGCTGAAGCCGACCAGCGCCAAGTGGGTCGGGTCTACCCACGGTTGGGCCGACAGGTAGTGCAGCGCCGCGCCCACATCTTCGCTTTCGCGCGATCCTTCCACCCAGCCCTGCGACTCCGGCACCAAGCGATATTGCCCGCCGCTGCGCCCCACGCCGCGCGAGTTGTAGCGCAACGATCCCACGCCCTGCGTATAGAGCGCATCGGCCACCGCGCGCAGGATCTTGCTGTCCATCGAACCGCCGCCCGACGGGTTGGGGTGGTGCAACACCAGCGCCGGATGCCGTTCGCCGTCGTTGAAGCCGGCGATGCGCCCTTCCAGCAGCACCGGAGGCTCGTCGCCCGCCGCGCTGGACGCGAACTCGACCGGTCGCCAAAGGCCGGTGGTGGGGCTCGGTTGGGCCATAGCGTGGATCTCCTGACTAGGGGCGGGCCTGGGTTGGTACTGACGGAGGCATTGTACCGCAAAGCCGGGAGGCGCGCAAAGCCTCCACTTTGCGGTAACGGTTCAGTCAGGCGCACAAGGACATGGGGCGGCTATGGTAGCAGCGCTGCTTGCTGCGCCCGTGCTTGTTCAGCGGAGCGTTAGCGCCCGCAGCAGGCGGCTCCCCCAACGAGTACGGCGCAGCAAGC
>JALYUO010000652.1 GCA_030853735.1 Chloroflexota bacterium | reverse complement strand
CGGTAAGGGTAGGCTTTCGCGGCCAGGAGGCCGCTCCCACAGTCCGACAGCGGCCCATCCGGCGCATCAATCCGCGAACGCATAAACCCTGTCCCCTGCGGGCCAGTGGCTCATCTTTTTGCGGACGACCCGACCGCAGCGCTCCCGTGGCAGGCCGTCCCCGAATGCGGCCCGAATACCCGAATAACGGTGCCCGCACCCCACCACTTGGCCGGTAGCCCGTTAGTAACCCCCTACCGCCGACCCTGCCACCAGTGTCCCCACCATTCGGGTATTCGGGTCGTATTCGGGGACGGCCTGCCGTCAGGAGAGCCAGCCCGCAGGTCAGGGGCATTGAACACCCCAGCGCGCTGCGGTATACTCTCCCTGGAGAACCCGCCGGGGTATATAGGCTTGTCTGCAATCAGCCGTAAGGAGGCGCGAATCATGGCGCAGGAATACATCGAAATTCGAGGGGCGCGCGAAAATAATCTCAAGAATGTGTCGCTGCGGATTCCCAAGCGCAAGATTACGATCTTCACCGGCGTATCCGGCTCCGGCAAGTCGTCCATCGTCTTCGATACCATTGCCACTGAGGCCCAACGCCTGTTGCACGAAAACTTCAGCTTGTTCGTGCGGAACTTTCTGCCGCGCTATTCGCAGCCCGATGCTGATGCGATTGAAAACCTGAGCATGGCCGTGGTCGTGGACCAGAAGCGGTTGGGTGGCGGTGCCCACTCCACCATGGGCACGGCGACCGATATCTATACGGTGCTGCGCCTGCTGTTTTCGCGCGTGGGGCAACCCGCCATCGGCCCCTCCAACGTCTTTTCGTTCAACGATCCGCAGGGGATGTGTCCCGACTGCAACGGCGTGGGCCGCAAGATCGGCGTGGACCTGGATGCCTTTCTGGATACGAGCAAATCGCTCAACGAAGGGGCCGTCTTGTTCCCCGAGTATGCGATCAGCAGTGAAGCCGCGAAACGCTGGATTTGGGGCTGGAGTATTGACCCCCAAACCGGCTTGTTCGATCTGGATAAAAAACTGGCGGATTACACCGAGGACGAAATGGACCTGCTCCTCCACAGTAAACCCCGTAAGGGTAAAATCCAGATGGGCGATAACGCGGTCAACTTCGCATTCGAGGGGATTGTGGGCAGGTTTAGCCGCAAGTATATCATCCGCGACATCACAATCATGTCGGAGCGCACGCAGAAAGCGGTGGCCCCCTATATCACCTATGGCCCCTGTGCGCTCTGCAAAGGCACCCGCCTGAGCCAAGCCGCGCTCAGTGCCAAGATTAACGGCCACAATATTGCCCAACTGAGCGCGATGGAAGTGGGCGATCTGATCGCGGTCGTCCGCGCCATCAGCGACCCCGCCGCTGCACCGTTGGTGGCAACCCTGACCCAACGCTTGCAGCACTTGGTGGATATTGGCCTCGAATACCTGACCCTCAACCGCGAAACCGACACCCTATCCGGCGGCGAATCCCAGCGCGTCAAAATCGTCAAACACCTCAGCAGCAGCCTGATGGATGTGCTGTTTATCTTTGACGAACCCAGCATCGGCCTGCACCCGCGTGATGTGCATCGCCTGAACAGCTTGCTGCAACAACTGCGCGACCGGGGCAACACGGTGTTGGTGGTCGAACACGATCCCGATGTGATCAAAGTGGCCGATCATGTTGTGGATGTGGGGCCGCAGGCGGGCAGTCGCGGCGGCACCATTGTCTACGAAGGCAGCTTTGCCGGCCTGCTGCACGCCGATACGCTGACCGGGCGCTTTCTCCAGCAGACACCACCCATCAAAGCACACTTTCGCCCGGCAACAGGCACGCTGGCGATCCGCAACGCCCACATCAACAACTTGCAGAACGTCAGCGTCACGATCCCGACGGGGGTACTCACCGTCGTCACCGGCGTGGCCGGGTCGGGCAAAAGCTCGCTGATCAATGGGGTCTTTCTGCCTCGGCACCCCGATGCGGTGGTGATCGATCAGTCCCCCGTGGGCATCTCGACGCGCTCCAACCCGGCCACCTACACCGGCATCATGGACGAGATCCGCAAAGCCTTCGCGGCCGCCAATGGGGTCAGCGCGTCGCTGTTTAGCTTCAACTCGGAGGGTGCGTGCGAAAACTGTCAGGGGCTGGGCGTGATCTACACCGATCTGGCGGCGCTGGGCGAGGTCAAGTCGCCCTGCGAAATCTGTGAGGGCCGACGCTTCAAAGACAGCGTACTGACCTATCAACTCAACGGCAAATCAATCACCGATGTGTTGGCGCTGACCGTGCAACAGGCGCTCGATTACTTCACCCTGCCCAAAGTGGTCAAGACGCTGCGCGCCATGAGCGATGTGGGCTTGGACTACCTGACGCTGGGCCAGCCGTTAAGCACGCTGTCGGGCGGGGAATGCCAGCGCATCAAGCTGGCCGGCGAACTGCACAAAAAGGGCAGCATCTACGTCATGGACGAACCGACCACCGGGCTGCACCGCTCCGACATCGGTAAGCTGCTCGCCATCATGAACCGGCTGGTGGATACCGGCAACACCGTGATCGTGATCGAACACAACCTCGATGTCATTAAAAACGCCGACTGGATCATTGATATGGGGCCGGAAGGCGGCAACCGGGGCGGGCGGGTGCTGTTTGAGGGCACGCCCGCGCAACTGGTGGGCGTGCCGCAGTCGCACACCAGCGCCTATTTGCGCGGCTAACGCCCCGGCATTATACTATGGCTAGAGACAGGACGGGGCGGACAACGTGCCTGCGTTCCGCCGCTAGAGGCTGAGAGGAGAACCGGCGAATGCGTATGCCCCGGTATGACATCCGCAACGATGGTGTGGGACCGTATGCCACGTTCCATTGTGAGAAATGTTATCGCGAGTTTCGCAGCCAGCCCGATGTGGGCAACACGGTGGCGAGCAGCATTGGGCGCGCCGCGCTCGGCGGCTTGCTTCGCAAGGTGCCGGTGGTCGGCTGGGCGGCGGCCAACAACCTGGACGATCCGCGCTACAGCAGCCACATGAGTCCGCCGCAGTTAGACACGGCCTGGCAGCAATTACAGGATCAGTTTCACGAGTGCCCCACCTGCCGCATGATCGTCTGCCCCACCGATTGGGACGCGACCAGCGGCCACTGCAACGAAGACAGCCCGCGCCGCGCCGAAATCGCGCAAGCGCAGACCGAGCAGGCGTTGGGGGCAGTGAAAGGGCTGGCCGGGGCGTTCGGCATGGGCGCGGCGCTCAGTAATCTGGGTCAAGTGGCCCAGCAAGCGGCGGCGGGGGTGCCGCGCTGTAGCAAATGCGGCACGCCGGCGCGGCGGGGGATCAAGTTCTGCGCTCAGTGCGGCGGCGAAGTGGTACAACCCGCGCTCGCTACCTGCCCCAACTGTCAGGCGCAAATGCCGCCGGGCACCGCGTTTTGCACCAACTGCGGCAGCAAGGTCGCCGCCGCCGCGCCCGCCACGCCACCCGCGCCGACCACTTGCCCCAACTGCGGGGCGACCGTCGCGGGCCGCTTCTGTGGGGCGTGCGGCGGCAAAGTCAGTTAAGCGGTTTTACCAAGTAAAGCTGCGCGCCGAAGCCCCATTGCCGGGTGAACAGCGTGCGTTGCGTGGCCGCCAACTGGAAGCCATGCCGTTCATAGAGCCGCCGCGCCCCGCTGTTGCTGTCTACAACGTGCAAGGCGAGGCGCGTTTTGCCCGCCGCTCGGCTCACCGCTTCCAGGTGGTCAAGCAGCGCGCCGCCTAGTCCCTGGCCCTGCCAAGCCGGATCGACCGCCAGCGACGAGATATAGGCGCTCGTGCGATCTACGCTGCCGTCGGCCCCCAGCAGCGACAGGCGCAGCAAGGAGCCGGCGGCCCGCCATGCCGATTGGCGCGTCCGCAGCGTGCGCCAAATGGCCGCCGTTTCCGCACCATCGGCGATCCATTGGCCGTGGAAGCGCAGCAGACCGGTCCCGCCGATCACCCCCGCCTGTTCGCCGACATAGCAGGGCACGCCGGTCGGCAGGATCGCGCCCAACGCAGCGGCCAGGGCGGGATCATCGCGCAGCGCCGGGCCGTATTTGGCCGCGAACGCCATCGCGATAATCCGCCCGACCGCCGCTTCTTCGCCGGGCAGCAGCAGGCGGATCGTCCAGCCGGCGGTGTTAGCCGGCGCTACCCTCAACGCCCCAGCCGTCATTGCCGCTCCCCAAGCTGTCGGCAAGATCGCGTGCGGCACGCACCTGGGCATCCGGGGTGTCCACCGCAATCGAGCAAGCCGGTCCCAGAATCCAGCGCCGGCCGCCGGTTTGCACATCGGCGGCGCGTCCTTCGGCTCGCAGATGCGCCACATCGCCGTCGCGCAACGTCTCGTTCTGTAGCCCCCCGATCACCGCGCCGGTGATGCGGGCCTGCACCTCAACCAGCGTTGGGTTGCCGGGCGAACCGACCGCCCAGTTGATGGCGTGAACCGGGTAGTCGGCCAGTTGCAGCGCGAAGTTGTTGTTTTTGCAGACGTGCAGCACATTGAAGCCGGCGCTTTGCGCTGCCGCCAGCACGCGCAAGTCGTAGGGTCGCCCGAACTCGGCGTATTGCGCTTCGGTCAGCATATCGCGCGAGGCCCACTCGGTGGTGGCGAAAAACAGGCCACTGGCTCCGCTTTCCAATAGTTTGGTGGTGAAGGCGACAAACGTGGTGGTGATCGCTTCCAGCGCACCATGCACCGCCTGCGGATCGTGCGCCATCTGTTCCACCAACTCGCGCCCGTCTTTGACCAGATCCCCGGCGATGGAGAGCGGGTTGAACACCGTTTCCAGCGCGTAGACCTTATCGCCCAGCGCCTCACACAGCCGCTCCATTACCTCCAGTTGCTCGGCCAGCACCGGCGTGTCGAGCGGCAATACGCCGATTTTGCCCCAATCGGCCGGGCTTTGGATCGGCACCTCGGTGACGACCGGCTTGACCGTCGGTTGCCCACTGAAGCGCAGTTTCACGCCCCAGCCCTCGACATGATAGGAGGCGCGCGGGTTGACTTTCATCCAGTCCCAGTCGTATTTGGCCTGCCACGCCAGCATCGCCCCGGCCAACCCTTCGGCGGTTTCCTCCGACTCATAAAAGTGCCGCCACAGGCTGACCGGCACCCGATCCACTGCCTCATTACGAACCGCCGCGTCAATACGCGCCTTTTTGCTCATCGCCGCCATGTTGTGTCCTCTTTTCTATTGTGATAAACGATCTGTTTCGCCCCACTGCCAGCAGGATACGTACCACCTGCCCGCCGAGGGGAACTAATTGCCGCTTGCTCCGTTATAGACAGTATACGAACCCCGTGGGTTTGTCAGGGGTCTCTTGCCGATTAGGTGCGTGCCTAATCGCGTATCATCAGCAAAGGAGTGGAGATATGCTGCAATCTAAACGCCGGCGACGGTTCGCCGGCCTCGTGGCGGCACTGGCGGCGCTGCTGCTCTTGCCACTGGCTGGGAGCATGACCGCGACCGCGGCTCCGCTGCGTGCCGGCTACCCGACCGACCGCGTGCCCGACCCGCACCAAGCGGGCGTGCAATATTTCGCCCCGACCGGGCACACGCTGCGCGGTCCGATCCTCGACTTCTGGCAGCGCTATGGCGGGTTGGCCCAGTTCGGCTACCCGATTACCGAGCAATTTATCGAGCCGGGGCCGACCGCCGTCATCCCCTACACGGTGCAATATTTCCAGCGCACCCGCTTCGAGTTACATCCCGAAATCGCCGATCCGAATTTCCAGGTGCTGCTGGGGCGCTTGGGCGCGACGTTCCATGCGCCGGAGCCGGCGGTGAGCGCACAGGCGAACCCCGCAACCCATTATTTTCAAGAGACCGGCCATAATGTGGGGCCGTTGTTCTACAACTACTGGACGGCGCACGGCGGCGTGTTTGTCAATGGCTACCCGATCAGCGAGGCCGCGCCGGAAGTGAACCCTATTGACGGCAAAACCTACACGGTGCAGTATTTCGAGCGCGCCCGCTTTGAGCAACACCCCGAAGCCGCCGGTACGCCCTACGAGGTGCAATTAGGGTTGCTTGGCACGCAGTTAGCGTACAAGAAAGGCTATTTCCCGCCGGCCACGGCTTATCCGGGCTTCGGTCATGCGGAGGACTTTTCGTGGATCGCCGGCCAAGTGGTGGTGACAAAAATCCAGGGTAGCTGTCTCTATGTCCACTACGGCGACTCGCGCGATCAGGTGCAACCGATTGGGGCCGGCTGGGACAGCGTGGCGGCCGGGCCGCTCGGCACGCAAGGCGCGCAGGTGGTGCTGTTCGGCCACTGGGCCGGCCCGAACGACCCGCACCCGCAGTGTCCGGGCCGCAACTATGTGGTAGACCGCGTGGAAGCCAATCCGCAGCCATGACGAGGTATCAGGGGCCAGGGACCAGGGGTCAGGGGTCAGTTGTTCGTTATTAGACGTTAATTAGCGATAACATTACGCTTGATGACTACCAACCGCCGACTGACCCCCGACCCCTGGCCCCTGATCCCCAAAGGAGTGCAAATGAACCAACCGCTTCGCAAATTGGGACCGTTACTATTGCTAGGAGCGGCGCTGCTGCTCGTGGCCTGTGGGACGGCGGCGGGGGATACGCCCACGCCGAGCCAGAGCGCCGCCGCGCTGCCGACGAATACGACGTTGCCGCCGTTGCCGACCGACACCGTGACCGCGCCGACTGCGCTGCCGCCGACCGACACTGTGACCGCGCCGACCGCGACCGCCGTGCCGCCGACTGATACGGCAGTTACCCTGCCGACGGTGACGACGGGGCCACCCACCGCTGCGCCCCTCCCCCCCACCATGGCGGC
>JALYUO010000624.1 GCA_030853735.1 Chloroflexota bacterium | reverse complement strand
GCGTTCGACAAAGGGCCACTAGTCTATCAGGCGCTCGCCCCAGTGATGGGCGACAGCCTGCTGAACAGTGCGGGGGCGGTCCACCACGCGCACCGCCAGGCGCTGGCCCCCGCCTTTGCGCCTCGCCGCCGGGCGGGCTATGCGGCGACCATGACGCGCTGCGCCGCCGAATCCGCCGCCGGTTGGTCGCCCGGCACCAGCCTCGCGCTGGCTCCGACCCTGCGCCGACTCACCCTGCGGATTATGGGCGACGTATTGTTTGGGGCGGCGGCTCCCCCGCTAGACGATCTGGCCCCGACCATCGCCGCTGCCGTGGACCATATAGGGGTTGCCACGCGCCGGCTGCTGCCACTGCCCGCCGCTTGGCCGGGCGGTTGCGCCCCGGCGACGCGCAGCACGCTGCGCCGGTTCCGGCAGCGCATCGGCGCAGTGGTTGCCACACGCCGGGCGGCGGGGGCCGGCGGCGATGACCTGCTGGCCTGCTTGCTCCAGGCCGGGTGGAGCGATGCGGCGATTGTGGACGAGCTGCGAATGTTCCTGGTGATTGGGCATGAGACCCCAGCCAACGCCTTGACCTGGTGCTTCGACCTGTTGGCCCGTCACCCGGCAGTGGCCGCGCGGCTGCGCGCCGAACTCGCCGCCGTCTTGCAGGGCCGCCTGCCGACCCCGGCGGATCTCGCCGCCTTGCCCTATACGCGGCAGGTGATCCAGGAGACCTTGCGCCTCTATCCGCCGGCCTGGATGCTGGGCCGCATAGCGCGCCGCCCGGTGGATCTGCCCGGCTGCCGCATCCCGCGTGGCGGCGTGATCCTGGTGCCGATTGCCGCCCTGCACCGCCGCGCAGATCGCTTCCCGGACCCGGCGGCCTTCCAGCCGGAGCGGTGGACTCCGGCTTTTACGGCGGCCCTGCCGCGCTATGCCTATATGCCGTTCGGGGCCGGCCCACGGGCCTGCCTAGCCCAGCATTTTGCGCTGCTGGAGCTGCACCTGCTGCTGGCGACGCTGGCCGCACGGGTCGTGTTCACACCCGTACCCGGCCCGCCGCTCGTGCCGGACATTCGCGTGACGCTGCGCCCCGCCGGCCGCTACCCGGTGACGGTGCAGCGCATCCCCTAGCTCTCTTTACCTACTGCGCTACTTTAGAGGAGAGACTCGCCATGCAGATTCCCGTGATTCAGGGCGTGATCGCCCGCCGTATTTTGGTGAACTACCGCGTGGACCCGGCGGTGCTGGCGCGGCTGTTGCCCGCCCCGTTCCGCCCCAAGCTGATTGATGGGGTGGGGGTGGCCGGTATCTGCCTGATCCGGCTGGAGGCGCTACGGCCCCGACGGTTGCCGGCCTGGTTGGGCCTCAGCTCGGAGAATGCCGCGCACCGCATTGCCGTCGTCTGGGAGGAAGCCGGGCAGCGGCGCGAAGGGGTCTATATCCCGCGCCGCGATACCAACCGCTGGTTCAACACCCTGGCCGGGGGACGGATCTTCCCCGGCGCGCACCAGCACGCCCGCTTCACGGTGGCCGAAACAGGCAGCCACTACCGGGTGGCGCTCGACAGCGACGATAGGCAGACTCATGTGCTAGTGGATGGTCAGGCGGCGGCGGACGTGCCGGCCGGGTCGGTGTTCTCCTCGCTGGCGGCGGCCTCAGCCTTTTTCCGGCCCGGTGCGCTCGGCTATTCCCCGACCGGCGACGCGCAGCGCCTCTCGGCGCTGGAGTTGCAGACCCGCACCTGGCAGATGCACGCGCTGGCGGTGGATCAGGTGGAGTCCAGCTTCTTCGCCGACCGTGCGCGCTTCCCCGCCGGCAGCGCCACCTTCGACTGCGCCCTGCTGATGCGGAACATCGCCCACGAATGGCATAGCCGGGGCTACTTGGCCTGTGCCTCCTGAAATCTGCGCTGGACAACGGATTACACCACAAAGGCACCAAGCACACCAAGGATTTTATTGGTTGGGGTTGTCGTCCCCTGGTACTCACGGTAAGGGCTGATAAAGAAATAACTTCGTGCAATCAAGGCGGTTAGGGTTTGAGTTGCACGAAGGCATAGGTCCAAAATGCACGAAGTTATTTCTTTATCAGCCCTAAGTCTCAACAAACCCCATAAGTAACAGTGCAGTCTCGTAAGCCTGTTGCCCGCTAAGGGACGGATTGTAGGAGGCGGCTCCACCCGGCGCTGCCTGCCCCAACCCTATCTCGCCCGCAGCTCCCCAGTCATTCGGGTATTCGTGCCGTATTCGGGGACGGCCTGCCCCAGACTAACAGTTACCCCCATAAAAAGCTTGGTGCCCTGCGTGGCTTTGGGGTATAATCTGTCGTCCGGCACGGATGGCACGATCCCCGCCCGCCGGCAAGACCGATCTCACCCTGCGCGCCATCGTTGCTAAGGCGGCCCTCGCCGGGGAAGGCGCGCAGGCATGGAAACGGGCTGGAACCAAAGCCTGGATCGAAAGTTTTGTCTAAACTCTAGCAATGGGCTACCTAACCCAAAATCCTTTGCGTTCTTTGCGTCTTTGCGGTGCAACAGAGGGTCCGCGTCCTAAGTGCATAACGATACGGAGGAGTGTATGAAGTTTCAGGCGATTGTCCAACTTGGCGGCAAGACCGCCACCGGGATCGAGGTGCCGGCGGAGGTCGTGGCGGGGCTGGGGTCGCAGAAGCGGCCGGCGGTGCGCGTCACGATCAACGGGTACAGCTATCGCAGCACCGTGGCCCCCTTGGGCGGGGTGTTCATGCTGCCGATCAGCGCCGAGCATCGCCGGAGCGCCGGAGTTGCGGCCGGCGACGCGGTCGAGGTCGAGGTTGAACTGGACACCGAGCCACGCACAGTAACGGTGCCGCCGGACTTCGCGGCGGCGCTGGCCGCGGATGCCGAAGCCCAGCAGTTCTTCGCCGGCCTGTCCTATAGCCACCAGTTGCGCCACGTCCTCGCCATTGAGCAAGCCAAGAGCGCCGAGACGCGCCAGCGCCGCATCACCAGCGCCCTCACCATGCTGCGCGAGCGCCGCACCTAACGCCGGGCTTACGCCACGCTGACCACGCCTAGTGGCGGTGGGCTGGGCCGCAATTCATTGCGGCCCGACACGCCCCTCACCCGCGTTATTGTGCGGCGGACCACCGCACCCGCACCAAACTGCGCGGCCTACGCGTCTTTGCGCTGAGAACACGGCTAGTGGTATGATACCCCGCAAGCGGATAGCGTGAGGGTGCTGATTTGACGCAGCGGGGCACATCGCCCGCACAAGCAGAGGAGGCCCGTGTGCCGACAAGCAACATAGCGCCGCCGGCGACCCCCGAGAGGGTGCCCACCGCCATCGGGCGCTTGCTGCCCGGTGTGGCGCTGGCGACCGGGATTGGCCTGCTGGCCTGGGGCGGGCAGCAACTGGAAACGGCCCTGCTCGGCCAACCCCTGCTGGAGGGGCTGGTGCTGGCGATCTTGTTGGGGATGCTCGTGCGGACCTTGTGGCTGCCGCGCCCGCGCTGGCAGCCGGGCATCGCCTTTACGGCCAAGCAGATATTGGAGACGGCGATTGTGCTGCTGGGTGCGTCGGTCAGCTTGCCGGTGCTATTCGCCGCCGGGCCGCTGCTGGGGGTGGGGATTGTGTTGGTGGTGGTGCTGGGCATCACGGCCAGCATGACCATCGGGCGGCTGCTGGGCTTGCCGCCGCGACTGGCGATCCTGGTGGCCTGCGGCAACTCGATCTGCGGCAATTCGGCCATCGCGGCCGTCGCCCCGGTGATTGGTGCCCAGGCCGACGAGATCGCCGCCGCCATTGCGCTGACCGCCGTGATTGGCGTGGGCGTGGTGCTGGGCTTGCCGCTCTTGATCCCACTGCTGCATTACTCGTTCTATCAATACGGTGTGCTGGCCGGCATGACGGTGTACGCGGTGCCCCAGGTGCTGGCGGCGACGTTTCCCGTCAGCGCCCTCAGCGGGCAGGTGGGCACCCTGGTCAAGCTGGTGCGCGTGTTGATGCTGGGGCCGGTGGTGGTGTTTTTCGGCCTGCGGGCGGGGGCAGCCGCGGCCAAGCGCCCGGCCCTGCACAAGCTGGTGCCCTGGTTTATCATCGGCTTCCTGGGCTTGGCGACGCTGCGTTCGCTTGGCCTGCTGCCCACCGCGCTCGCTGACCCACTCCGCACGCTCGCCGGCTGGTTGACCGTGGCGGCCATGGCCGCCCTCGGCCTGGGGGTGGACATCCGCGCGCTGCGGCAGGTGGGCGGGGCCGTGGCCGGCGCAGTGCTGGGGTCGTTGGCCGTGCTGCTCGTCATCAGTGTGACCCTCATCTGGGCTTTCGGCATCCACTAGATCCCCGCCGTGGTCGCCCCCGCCGGCCGTGCCCGCAGATCCGGTGCCTGGGCCAACAGCGCCTGGAGCGCCGCGCGATCCAAACAGTAGAGTTCCGCCGGCTGGGTCGCCCGTACCGTGGCGGGGTGCGGCGCGCCGGCCGACACAACGGGCGCACCGATAATGGCCCCGGCCTCCAGCACGGCCAACCGCTGCTCGCCGGCGGGGGTTTCTTGGACCACCTCCGCCGTGCCCTGCTGGAGGATATAGAGCGTGGTGCCCGGTTCCCCCTGGCCGACGATGATCTCGCCGGCGGCGCGGCTCTCCCAGCGCAGCACCGCTGCCGCCGCCGCCTGGGTCGGCCAGGTGCGCGAATGCCTCATCCGCCAGGGCGGGGTCCAGGCCCACGGCCTGGACAAAGATGCGGTTCTCGGCTGGGCACAGCACACCGTCGCCGTCGCTATCCAGCGCGCTCATGTAGAACGAACCCCCCCGCGCCCCGCGCCCTTCAGGAGCAGGGGTTGGGGGAGGGCGGCCCTGCTACGCGGCCCGATGGTCTGCGTCCCCTGGCGCGTCGGACCAGGACGGAGCCGGGCTGCCCGTTGGGTGGCCCGCCGCCCGGCTGCGCGGCCGGGGCAGGCGCGACGGTTGTAGCACCTGATCGAGTTGCAGCAGCAAATTCGGGATGTCGAGCGGTGGGCGCAGGTAGGCGCTAAAGCCGGCCCCCCGCCTAAACCCCCCCAGGAGGGGTATTGACAACGCCGATCATTCCGGTTATACTGTAACCAGAAACCCACCCCCAGGGGGTAGGGTATAGGCAAAAGGCAGTACAGGAGGATCGGGTGCGATCACAAACGACGAAAGACGAGGCGTTGAAGCGGCTGGCCTACATCGAAGGCCACCTCAAGGCCATTCGCAAGATGGTCGAAGAGGACCGCTACTGTGTAGATGTCCTCAAACAGACCTACGCCGTCCAGCGCGCCCTCGACAAGTTCGAGGCCACCCTACTGCACGGCCACCTCCAATCCTGCGTCCCCACCGGCTTCCATGAAGGGAAAGACGCGGAAATGATCAGCGAACTGGAAGCCCTATTTGAGTTGTCGCGCCGCTAGGCCCGACCCGAAGGATACCCGATAATGGCAACCGAACAAGTAACAACCACAAACCCCAGCGACCCCCCCCAGGAGGTACAACTGCCGATTGGCGGCATGACCTGCGCCTCCTGTGTCCGCCGCGTGGAAAAAGCCCTGGCGAAAGTCCCCGGTGTGCAGACGGCGGGGGTCAACTTGGCGACCGAACGGGCCACCGTCACCTACGACCCCGCCCAAGTGGGCCTGCCCCAACTGCGCGCCGCCGTCGAAAACGCCGGCTACACCGTGCCCCTGGCCGAGGTCAGCTTGCCTATCGCCGGCATGACCTGCGCCTCCTGTGTCCGCCGCGTCGAGAAAGGGCTGGCGAAGCTGCCGGGGGTCGAGACCGTCGGGGTCAACCTAGCGACCGAGCGAGCCACTGTGCGCTTCAACCCCGCCATGGTCGGCCGCAACGAGTTCCAGCAGGCCGTCGAGCGCGCCGGCTATGGCCTGCGCCCGGAGCAAGCCACCACCGAACCGGCGGCGCACAGCGCAACCGCCGGCGACAGCGAAGCCGCGCGCCGCCGGCACGAGATCGTGGAGCTGCGAAACAAGTTCGCCCTAAGTCTGCTGGCCGGCCTGCTGATCATGGCCGGGATGTTTCTGCCCCTGCCCTGGTCCATGCCCCAACGCTACTGGGCCATGCTGCTGCTCGCCACGCCGGTGCAGTTCTGGGCCGGTTGGGGCTTCTATACCGCCGCTTGGCGCGCCGCCCGCCACTTGGCGACCAATATGAATACCCTGATCGCCGTCGGCACCTCGGCCGCCTACTTCTACAGCGTCTTCGTCACCCTCTTCCCCGACGCGCTGCGCGTGGCCGGCGTAGTGCCCGCAGCCTACTACGACACCTCCACGCTAGTTATCGGGCTGATCCTCATGGGCCGCTACTTCGAGGCGCGCGCGAAGGGCCAAACCGGCGACGCGATCCGCAAGCTGATGGGCCTCGCGCCCCGCACCGCACGGGTCGTGCGCGGCGAAACCGAAGTGGATCTGCCGCTAGAACAGGTGCAGGTCGGTGACATCCTGCGCGTGCGCCCCGGCGACAAGGTGCCGGTGGATGGCATCGTCGTAACCGGGCGATCCAGCCTGGATGAATCCATGCTCACCGGCGAGAGCCTGCCGGTGGAGAAAGAGCCGGGCGCAGCGGTCATCGGCGCGACGCTCAACAAGACCGGCTCGTTTACCTTCCGCGCCACGCGCGTCGGGCGCGATACGGCCCTGGCCCAAATCGTCCGCTTGGTGGAAGAAGCGCAGGGCTCCAAAGCCCCCATCCAGCGGCTGGCCGACGAGATTTCGTCCTACTTCGTGCCGGCGGTGCTGGTGTTGGCCGCCCTGACGTTCGTCCTCTGGTACAGCTTCGGGCCGGCCCCGCAGTTCACCTACGCCCTGGTCGCGACCATCGCGGTGCTGATCATCGCCTGCCCCTGTGCGCTGGGTCTGGCAACTCCGACCGCCATCATGGTCGGCACCGGCAAAGGAGCGGAGTACGGCGTGCTGATCCGTGGGGGCGAGGCGCTCGAAAGTGCCCATAAGATCACCGCTATCGTCCTCGACAAGACCGGCACCCTGACGCGCGGCAAGCCTGCCGTGACCGATATCCTGACGGTCGGGGACATCAGCGAGCCGGAGTTGCTGCGCCTCGCCGCCAGCGCCGAACGCGGGTCCGAACACCCACTGGGCGAAGCGATTATGGCGCGCGCCGGCGAGTTGGGCCTACCGCTAGTGGCGACCACCGCCTTCCAGGCGCTGGCCGGCCAGGGCATCGCGGCGACCGTAGATGGCCGGGCGTTGCTGCTCGGCAACACCCGGCTGATGGACGCGCACCACATCCAGCTAAACGGCCTGGGAGATCGCGCGCAGGCACTGGCCGGCCAGGGTAAGACCCCCATGTACATCGCGGCAGACGGCCAAGCGGCCGGCCTGATCGCCGTCGCCGATACCTTGAAGCCGGAATCGGCGGCCGCCGTGCGCGAATTGCAGGCGTTGGGCCTGGAGGTCTGGATGCTGACCGGCGATAACGCGGCTACCGCGCAGACTATTGCCCAGGCGGTCGGCATCCGCAACGTGCTGGCCGAAGTGCTGCCCGCGCAAAAGGCGGACAAGATCAAGGAGTTGCAAGCGCAGGGCAAAATCGTGGCAATGGTCGGCGACGGCATCAACGACGCGCCCGCCCTGGCCCAGGCCGACCTGGGTATCGCCATCGGCACGGGAGCCGACGTAGCCATGGAAGCCTCCGATATTACCCTGGTCGGCGGTGACGTGCGCGGCGTGGTGACGGCCATCGCGCTCTCGCGCCGCACCATCGGCACCATCCGCCAGAACCTGTTCTGGGCTTTCTTCTATAATGTGGTCCTGATCCCGGTCGCCGCCGGGCTGCTCTTCCCGCTATGGGGGCTGCTGCTCAATCCGATCATGGCCGGGGCAGCGATGGCAATGTCCAGTGTCAGCGTCGTCACCAACTCGCTGCGCTTGCGCGGCTTCCGCCCGCCGCAGAACGCCGACGAAATCCTGCACCCCAGCTTGCGGAGCCGCGTAGCCGACCTCAGCTACCTGGTGGTCATCGGGCTGCTGGCGCTGACCGTCGGCGCGGTCTCCCTATTCGTCTTCCGCCCCAGCGCCGGTATGGCGGCCATGGCGGCCGACCCAGGCGGTACACCGCTGAATATGAACGCGGCAGCGACACCCGCCGCGCAGGTACGCTTCGCTACCAACGGCGCAGTCCAACCGGGCGTGCCGGCCACCTTGACCTTTCATGTAACCGATGCGACCGGCCGGCCCGTGGATCCAATCCTGGCCCACGAGCGCCCGATGCACTTGATCGTCGTCAGCCGCGACCTGCGCCAGTTCGCGCACATCCATCCGCAGAATGGCCCCGTCGGCGAGTACACCGTGTCCTATGCGTTCCCAGTGGCCGGCGACTACATCCTGTATGATGAACTGGAACTCGCCGGGCATGGCGACGAAGTGCATCGCTTTGACCTGCGCGTGGGCGGCAGTAGTAGCCCGGCAGCGGCGCTGGTGGCCGATCTTGGCCCCCAACACAGCGGCGATTACACCGCCGATCTGGTGCCCAGCGGACCCGTGCGCGCCGGGCAGGTGAACAACTTTGTCGTCCGCGTGTCGCGCCAGGGGCAGCCGGTGACGGACCTGGAACCCTATCTGGGCGCGGCGGCCCATGTAGTCGCCCTGAATAGTCAGGCTGCCGGCTTCACGCATATCCATGGCAGCGCCGGGGATCAACCCCCCGCCGGCGCGATGGCCGATATGAGCGCCCCGCCGCCGCAGTTTGGCCCGGCGTTCGCTTTCAGCAACCAGTTTGCCCAGCCCGGCCTCTATAAAGTCTGGGCCCAATTTACAACCGGCGGTGAGGTGATCACCGTTACTTGGGTAATAGAGGCGCGCTAACGTGCGGCGGGTCGCCGACCCGCCGCTATAAGCTATCCCTAACATAAGGAGCGAATTTACCATGTCGAACATCATTTTGGAAGTCCCGGACGTATCGTGCGCGCATTGCGAAAAGACCATCCTCACCGCGCTAGAGCAGCAGCCCGGCGTGCAAAGCGTGCAGGTGGATATTCCGGGCAAGGTCGTCTACCTGGGCTACGATCCCGCGACCCTGCCGCTAACCCAGGTGCAAGCCATCCTCGACGAAGAGGGCTATCCGGTGGCCGGCACGCGCGAGGGGCAGGCTCCCGCGCCGCGCAAAGGCACCATGATCCCCCTCACCAGCAAGTAGATCCCGTCTAGCCCCCGCGTCTCCAGGCGCGGGGGCGGGGCGACCCATCAGACACACGCCCGGCGCACGTAAGGGCGAGAGGAGCACTATGGGCTGGATTGGCTATGCGGTCGTCGTCCTGATCCTGAGCGGGGTCATTGGCCGCCACCTGGGCCGCTTTCACGAGGCCTATACCGAAATGACCGGCATGATGGCGGGCATGACCATGGGGATGCTCAACGGCTTCGTGCTCGGCTATTGCGCGGCGGCGGCCACCAGCAGTATGTTCTGGGGCAATATCTTCGGCATCTTGCTGGGGCTCACGCTCGGCCTCTACTTTGGCTGCGGCGGTGGCCTCATGGGCATCATGGACGGCGCGATGGGCGGCGTGATGGGCGGTTCCATGGGCGCGATGCTCGCCGTCATGGTCCAGTTTCCCGCCTACGGGTTGTTCTGGACCGCCGTGCTACTCGGCGCGATCTACGTGGCCGGCATGATCGGCTTGGTGGTGTTGATCGAACAGCAGGCACCGGCCCACGCGCACCTGCATCGCTTGGCTCCCCTGTTCACCCGCGCCGGCGCGGCGGAAGCGGACGATCCCCCCCGCCGATCTGATCCCAGCGCGCCGGGCTTAGTGAACTACTATGAGATGCTGGACCTGCCTGTGCAAGCGACCACCCGCGAGATCGCGGCAGCCTATCGCACCTATAGCGCGGCGGCCGATGCGCCGGCGCGGGCCGTTGCCGATGTTGCCCTGGCAACCCTCTGCGACCCAGCAACCCGTACCCGCTATAACCGGGAACTGGCGGTAGCCGCCGGCCGGGGGGAATGCTGCCCCCCACCGCGCCGCTCTGCGCCGCGCCCGGCCGTCACCAGCCCTACCCCCCGCCCGTCGGGAAACCGGCGCACGCAGGAGAATGCCCATGACTCACGATAAGCCAACGCCTGCCGCCCCGCCGCGCCGGCTGGTAGACTATTACCGCTTCCTGGGCGTGCCCCACGATGCCGCGACCGATCAGATCGTGGAGGCATACCTGGGCAAAGCACAAGATCCCGATCTGCGAGTGCAGGAACGCGCGGAACAGGCGCTGGCCGCCCTCAGCGACCCGGCCACCCGCGCCGCCTATGATCGGGATCTGGCCGCCAACCAGGCCGGCAGCCGGCCCGCACGCACGGCGCAGCAAGCCACTACCGTGCAGGTCCGACCCGCTAACGGCCCCGCCGACCGCAGCGCGACCACGGGGCCGACCACCCGGCCGGTCCGCCCGCCGACCCCGCCCGCAACCGTGATCAACCTAGACTGGCGCTGGGCACTGGCCGCGATCCCCGTGTTGCTGCTGATCGGCGCGCTACTGTTCGGCAATTCCGCTGCCCAATCCGGGAGCGGGGGGAACACGGCCGCCGTGAGTGCCCGCACGCTGGCCGGGGCGGTGGCCGCGCCGGTTGTCAACGGGGTCCAAACATTAGATGTCCTGGTGAACGGCGACACCTTCCAGTATGAACCGAAGGCCATCAAGGTCAAGAAGGGGCTGCCGGTTCACCTGAATCTAAGCGTCAAAGGCGACCCTGGCTGAGGGCGGCTCCTGGTGCTCCAAGGTCTTGGAGCTCGCGCCGTAACCGCCCCTGGACAGGTCACACCGCTGGACTTTACCCCCACGCAGGCCGGCACCTTCCAGATGACCTGTGGCATGAATATGTTCGGGCCGGGCACGCTGATCGTGACCGAGTGAAAGCACGGGTTCTTGTCCCGTCCGGTCGCCGTGGGGCCACCGGGCGGGCGGCAAAGTGGGTCTTCGCTGCATGAATAGCAACCGTCTACTCCGGGGGGCGCTTGGCGGCCTGCTCCTCCTAGCCCTGGCCGCACTGGGCTATGCCCTCCTCCAAACCAGGGGGGCCACCGCGCCGCAAGCCGGCGGCAGCCCCCACCTCGCGCTCAATCGCCCCGCCCCCGACTTCGCCGCCACCACCCTCGACGGCGTGCCGGTCGAACTGCGCGCCTGGCGTGGCCGGCCCGTCTGGATCAACTTCTGGGCCACTTGGTGCCCGTCCTGCAAGGACGAAATGCCCCTCATGGAGCAGCAGTATCAGCAGCACCGCCAGGAAGGTCTGGTGATCCTGGGCGTGGATCTGCAAGAAAGCCCAGCCGCCGTCCGCGCCTGGACGCAGGACAAGTTTCACTGGTCCTTTGTGATCGACTCCGGCGGGCATTTGGCCGATCTCTATAATCTCGCCGGCGTACCCAGCCATGTGTTTATTGATCGCGCCGGAGTCGTGCAGAGTATCCACGTCGGCGATCTCGCCGCCCCCGACATGGCGGCGGATCTCGCCCGCATTCTACCCCCCTAAAAGGCGATGTTCTACCGTTATACCTCAGTAGAATTATCCCGTATCAAAGTCTCAATACAGGGCAGGATAAAGTTTATGTTTTCTCACCATCGGCGGGTGAGGGCGTAGGTAGACCTGAACCGCGCCGGAAGCTAAACTTTGGTCCCGCCCTGCTTACGGATCAGTCCTCTATTGACAGTACCTCTAAAGCGTGCTATAGTGACGGTACGACGTAACCGCTTACGTAATTTTTGCGTAAATTTACGCGATGCCCCGCTCCGTTAGTGTGCCGGAGATACCGCAATGACGCGATCTCGTTGGGCGATCCCCCTGCTGCTGCTGCTGTTGGCCGGCTGCAACCCCTTTGCGCCGGCACCCAATGCGCCCGATCCGCTGCCGCCGGTCGCCACCGCGACGGTGCCGGTGGTTGCCACGCCGGGCGGCAACCTGCGCCCGATTAATCTCCAGCATCTCAACTTCCTGGTAGAAGATGTGACCATCGCCGGGCAGCCGATGGCGATCACGCATATTTATAGCGAGTTCCCCAAGTATGAATGGGTGGATGCCTCCGGCGAGGGCATCGCGGCGCTGGACGATGCGGCGCGCGCGGCGGTGGTCTACCTGACCGCCTATGAGCGGCGACCGGACCCGGCTTATTTGGACAAAGCGCGCCGCCTGCTCAATTTCGCGGTCTATTTGCAGGCTCCCGACGGCCAGTTCTACAACTTTATCACCGACCGGCAGGGGACGATCAACCGGACAGGCAATACGAGCTATCTTTCGACCGGCTGGTGGGCGGCGCGGGGGATGTGGGCGCTGGGCATGGGCTACCGGGTGTTCGCGCCGCTGGATGCGGCTTACGCGGCGGACCTGCAACGCCATTTCGCGCTGGGGCGTGATGCCTGGGTGCGGCAAGCGGGGCCATTGGCCGGGCAAAGCAGCCCCGTGCATGGCATCCCGGTGCCCGGTTGGTTGATCAACGGCGGGGCGGATGTCACAGCGATTGCGCTGCTGGGATTGCTGGAAATGGACGCGGCGACCGGTGGGCACGATGCGGCCACGCGCGGCCTGCTGACGCAGTTTGCCGACGGGCTGGCGCAGTATCAGATTGGCAACGGCCTGAACTATCCGTGGGGGATGCACCCGGACAGCGCGGCGGCACCGTTCGATTGGCACGCCTGGGGCAGCGCGCAGGTGTGGGCGCTGGCGCGGGCGGGCAAGCAGGTGGCGCGGCCCGATTGGGTGGCTTCGGCGCGCAAGGAGGCCGACCTGTTTTTCACGCGCTTCGTCGCCGGGCCGATGGTCAGCGAGTGGGGCGTGTTGCCGGAGACGTATCCACAGATCGCTTACGGCGTTGATAGCCTGACGCAAGCATTTCTGGCGGTGGGGGCGGCGACGGGCGCGCCGCAATACGCGCAGGAGGCGGGGCTAACGGCGGCTTGGTTCTTCGGCAATAACGCCGCCGGCACGCCGATGTACGACCCGACCACGGGGCGGGGCTTCGACGGCTTGCAGGGCAGCAACGATCAACGGGTGAACCGCAACGCCGGGGCCGAATCGACCATCGAAGCCCTGCTGGCGCTGTTGGCGGTGCAGGCCACGCCGGCGGCGGCGCGACTGCTGCCCTATCGGGCGGCGGAGCCGGGCTGGCAGGTGCTGCAAGCCGAAGATGCCAAGCAGACGCGCGGTGATGCCGTGGCTTCGTATCGCAGTGGCAGCAGTACGGGGGAAGCCCAGTGGAGCAATGGGCACTACTTGGAGCTGACGGCGGCGGATGCGGCGCGCCTGACGTTCCATGTGCCGGCGGCGGGGCCGTATTATCTGTATGCCGCTTACTTGCGCCAGCAAGCCGCGCCACGCCCCTATACGGCTGAGGCGATCCAGGTAGCGACCGCGCCGGTGATTGATGGGCGGCTGGATGAGTGGGCAGCGACGCAGCCGCTGTCGGCGACGCAGGCGCTGAACGTGCTGCGCGGCACGGCGGGCTGGGGCGGGGCCGACAAGGATAGTTTTGTGGGTTACTTAGGCTGGGACGCGGACAATCTCTATGTGGCGGCGCGGGTCTTCTCGCCCGAACACCGGCAAGCGGAGACCGGTCCCTCGGTCTGGAAGGGCGATGTGCTGTGGATCTATCTGGACAGCAACAACGATCACGCCCTGCTCGACAGCAAGCTGACGCTGGCGCAGACCCCGCAGGGGCCACAGGTGTGGGATTGGAAGAGCGGCTTCTTCGTGCCTGGGGCCAAACTAGCGTGGCAGCAAGGGACGGGCAGCTATACCTATGAGGCGGCGCTGCCCTGGAAATCGCTCAACGTGCGTCCGCCGCAAGCGGGGACGCAAATGGGCATCGAACTGGGGCGGGCCTGTTGCGGCAGCGGGTTCATGGACCTGGGCGGCAAAGACCCTGATGTGGCGAGCAATTTGGTGCCGTTGACGCTGGTGAAGGCGTTGACGGCGGGCAGCACGGCGCAAACGGTGCAGGCGAGTGGGCCGGACGCGGTGGCGCTGCGCTGGGCGGTGGACGGCGGGCGACCGGGCCGCCACGCGGAAGGCGGCGCGCCTGACCGCAACTACCTGTTCCTGGAACGGCTAGCCGCCGCCGCACTGGATCTGACGGCGGGGGATCATACGCTCGACCTGGAAT
>JALYUO010000616.1 GCA_030853735.1 Chloroflexota bacterium | reverse complement strand
CGGTACGCCTGTGGGATGGGACGGGGGGCGGGGTGGGCCGTGTCCTCCTCAGTCGGCAAGACGGGATACCGGCGCTGGCCGTGCGCCCGGACGGTGCGATCTTAGCTGTGGGCCACAGCGACGGCATGGTTTGGCTGGGCGACCCGGCGACCGGCGCGGGCCATAGCAATCCCGCCGCGTCCAGCAGCGCGATCTGTGCCCTGGCCTATAGCCCCGACGGGCAACTCCTGGCGGCGGGCGCGGCGGACGGCACGGTGCGCCTGTGGGATAGCACGGGCGGGCTGCGTCGCCTGTTGCCCGGCGCAGGTGATACGATCAGTGGGCTGGCCTGGACCAGCGACGGCACGCGCTTGGTAAGCATCACGGCTGACGGGCTGACCCGTGCCTATCCGCTGGACCCCGCCGGGCTGCTGGCCCTGGCCCAACAGCGCGCCACGCGCAGCCTGACCGCCGCCGAGCGCGAGCAGTTGGGCCTGTTCCCCACGCCCATCGTGGCTGTCGCTGCCGCCGTCGCCCCCACCGCGCTGCCCAGCCCGTCCCCGCCCCCGCCGACCATGCTGCCCACGCTCACGCCGATCCCCGTGGGGCCGTCGCCCACGCCGCTGCCCCCGCCGGGCGGGCACATCGCCTTCGCCAGCAATCGCGGCGATCCGCTGCAATCGCACATCTACACGCTCGACGGGGCGGGCGGCAACCTGCGCGTCCTGACCAGCGCGCCGCTCTATAATCTCTATCCCGATTGGTCGCCCGACGGCACACGGCTGGTCTACATGGTGGCCGATCCGAAAGACACGGCCGGCTTGCCGGCCGGCGACCTGTGGATGATGCGCGCCGATGGGGGGGGCAAGGTCGCGCTCACCCACGGCCTCAACGCCAAGTGGCCGCGCTGGTCGCCCGACGGCAGTAGCATCGTCTATGCCGATGCGCCCGAAAACCGCGCCGACAGCTACGACCTCTATCTCTACACGGTCAGCGACCGCAGCATCCGCCGCCTGACTGACGCGCCCGGCTTCGACGGTTTTCCCACCTGGACCCCCGATGGCCTGATCCTGTTCAGCAGCACGCGCTTAGACGGGCGCACCCACCTGTTCCGCATGAAAGCCGACGGCACCGCCCAGCAGCCCCTGCTCGTCGCGCCCGGCCAGCAGGAGAACGCCGCCGTCTCGCCCGACGGCCGGCGCATCGCCTTTGTCTCGACCGGCAACGGCGAGGAACACCTCTACACGATGGCCCGCGACGGCTCCGACCTGCGCCCGCTCACCACCGGCCCCGGCGTGGATCGCTATCCCGCCTGGTCGCCCGACGGCCGCTGGATCGCCTACCACTCCAACCGCGCCGACGGCCGCACCTTCGACCTCTACCGCATCCCCGCCGCCGGTGGCCTCCCTGTCCGCCTCACCACCGCCACCCCCGGCGACGATGATGAACCGGCGTGGCGCTGACGAATGCGGAATGCGGAATGCGGAATGCGGAATGGGGTACGGAGGGCGACGGTGGGGAGCGGACCGGCCACGCATGGGGCCACGCATACACGAATGCGGGGGGAGCGGCTGCGGGCGCGGCGCGCTCAACCGAGAACGGCGCGGGCCGGTCCAACCGTTGCGTAGGGTGCCTGCTGCTCCCGTATTCGTGTATGCGTGGCCCCATGCGTGGCCGGTCCGCTCAACCGAGAACGGCGCGGGTCGGTCCAACCGCTGCGTGGGATGCCGGCGGCTCCCGTATTCGTGTATTCGTGGCCCCATGCGTGGCCGGTCCGCGCCCCCCGCCCGCACCCACAACCCGCGCATTCGGGTATGCGTGGCCCCATGCGTGGCCGGTCGGCGGCTCAGATCGCCGTGGCGGGCTGCGACACGGCATGGGCCAGCACCCGTGCCAGGTAGCCGGCGGCGTTGAGCGCCGGCGCGTGCTGGCGCAGCAGGGTGTAGTAGACCGTTTCGTAGCGCGGGATGATGTGCTGCGGCGCATAACGGCGGGCGTGGCGGCGGGCGGCGCGCGCCAGCGCCTGGTGACGGATACGGTCGTCCAGCAAGCCCAGCGCGCCCCACACCGCGCCCGCCGCATCGTCCGGCGCATACAGGAAGCCCGTCTGCCCATGCGTCACCACTTCGGGCAGCCCGCCCACCGCCGGAGCCACCACCGGCACGCCACAGGCCATCGCTTCCAGCGCCGCCATGCAGAAACTCTCCGCTTGGCTGGTCATCAGCAGCAATTGCGTCTGGGCCAGCAGCGGCCCGACCGCCGCTTGCAGCCCCCAATAGCGCACCGCAGCGGCTACGCCCGCTTGCTCAAACGCCGCCTGCACCGCGCCCAGCAGGGGGCCGTCGCCGATCAGCCACAACTCGGCCCCGCACGCCTGATGGATCGCCGTGAACAGGCGCGCCATCGCCAACGGGTCTTTGACCGCGCGAAAGTTGGAGACATGGGCAATGCGCGGCGGCCCCACCCGGCGCGTGCGGCTGCGCCACGAGGCCGGACGAAACGCCGCCAGATCGATAAAGTTGGGGATCACCAACGGCGGTGCGGCCAGGCCGAACACCGCTTGGGCCAGGTCGGCGTGATTCTGCGAAACGGTGGTCAGGCTGTCGAGCGCCCCGAATGCCTGGGCCAGGGTCTGCCCCTCAGCGGTCGCCGCGCTGTTGCGGCTAACATCGGTGCCGTGCAGCGTGCCCACCAACAACGGCGCATCGGCACCCAGTCGCCGGCGCACGTCGGCGGCGATAAAGGCAAACGGCACGGCATAGTGAAAGTGCAGCACATCCAACTGCACGGCGGCCTGGACCCGCAGCACCAGCGCCAGAAACGCCTCGCGCTCCTCGCGCGGCCAGTCGGTGTGTAGTTCGGCGGTCGGCACGGTCGTGGCCGCGGCTTGCGGCGGGGTATGCACCGTCACCGCGCCGCTGCTGTTCCAGTCGCCAAACGGCACGCTGCGCGCGATCAGGTGAACGGCATGACCCCCGGCGGCCAGCGCCGCCGCCAGCCCCGTCGCAATTCGCACGCTGCCCCCGGCGCCGGCATGACACATAATCCCGATCCGCAACGGGCGGTGCGGGCGCTGGAGCAGGTGCGCGGCATGAATCATGGGTTGCGGCATCAGAAACCCTCCTTATGGGTTGTGCGGACTAGGGGTAAGCGATCTCAGGTTGCGTTGCGCTGCGGGTTTACCAGATGCGCGGCGGACCCTGACTGGGCACCCGGCTGCCGGGTGCCGGCACGGGCGCATTCTCCTGCAAATGCGCGGTATGATTGAAAGCGACGAGGTAGCCGGTCGGTGTGCCGCTCAACGCTGCGAATAGCACTTGGGTGATACTACAATTATCCGCGTCGTAGCGGCGGGGGGCAGCGGGATCGTGCAATCCCGCCTCGCTGAGGTAAGCATGAATTACGCCGCCGTGTGTGACCACCAGCACATGATCGTCGGCGGCGTGGCGGGCGACGATGGCGCTGATCGCTTGCCGGCAGCGCGTGTAGAACGCTTGGCGCGTCTCGCCGCCCGGCCAGCCGAAGGTCCGGTCGTTCGCAGCGCAGCGGGCGGTTTCCAGATCGGGGTAGCGGGCGCGCCACTCGCTGGCGGGCAGCCCCTGCGCCTGCCCGCAGTGCATTTCGCGCAAATCGGCGTGTGGGCTAGGCAAGAGTCCCAGCCGCTCACTCAGGATCGTCGCCGTCTGCCAAGTGCGCCGCAAGGGGCTGCTATAGAGCGCCGCGAAGGGTAGCCCGCGTGCGGCGCGATAGGCGGCTAGAAAGGCCGCCGTCTGCCGCGCCTGCACCACGCCCTCCAGCAGCAAGGGGTTAGCGGCCCAGCCTTGCAGGCGGCCGCTGCGGTTCCAGGCGGTTACGCCGTGGCGCACCAGATAGAGGTTCATGGGCGGGCTCTCCTTTGCGGCGCAACGGAACCGTGACGGCGGGCGGCTTATTGCTCCCACCTCAGCATATCCGACCCATGTTAATAGCTGATTAGCGGCGTGTTAATGCTTGCGCGGGCCGTACCCCGGTGCCGCCGCCGGCAATATACTATAGAAAGAGCGCGGCACAACCCGGCAGTGACTGGCCCGTTACAACTCTAGCGCCCCGCACTGGGGCGGGCAGTCGCGCAAAGGAGACTTCTGATGAGCAGACAACGATGGGTCGGTATGGGGCGGGCGCTGGCGACGCTCGGCCTCGTGGTGACGGGCCTGGGTGGGGGCGCAACGCAGGCGCGCCCGGTGGCAGAGGACGCGATTACCTTCCCGCAAACCGGCCAGACACTCTCCGCCACGCACGGCTTTTTGGCCTACTGGCAGGCGCATGGCGGGCTGGCCCAGTTCGGCTACCCCCTCAGCGCCGAAGTGCGCGAGGTTAGCCCCACCGATGGGCGGGTCTATGTGACCCAGTGGTTCGAGCGCAACCGTTTCGAGTGGCACCCGGAGAACGCCGATCCGCAATATCAGGTGCTGCTGGGCTTGTTGGGCAACACGCTCACCGCCGGGCGGCGGGCGGCGGGCGCAGGCGTGTTCAACCCCACGACCGATGCCCATTTTCCCGGCGGGCGCTACTTCGCGCAGACGGGGCACAACCTCCGCAACAGCTTCCAGGCGTACTGGCAGGACCACGGCGGGCTGGCGCTCTACGGCTACCCGATCAGCGAGGAGTTCACCGAGGCCAGCCCGACCGACGGCAAGCCCTATACGGTGCAATACTTTGAGCGCAACCGCTTCGAGTGGCACCCCGAAAACGCCGGCACGCCCTATACCGTGCTGCTGGGCCTGCTGGGCGCGCAGATCGGCGGCTTTCCGGTGCCGCCCGTGCCGCCGGCCGATACCACCACGCCGCTCATCGTGCCCGCCGCATTCCGCAACACGGCGCGCTGGCAAATCCCGCACCCCATGAGCGGCCCAGCGGGGATGCAGATCAGCCTGTTCGGCACCGCCGACTTGCTGCGAATGATGGCCGTCGCGCCCAACGGCGATCTGTTTGTCTCGGCCACCCGCGCTAACCGTGTCTGGGTCATGCCCGACCGCGATGGGGACGGCGTGAGTGACGGCAGCACCGTGTTCGCCGGCGATGTGGACAAGCCGCATGGCTTGGCTTTCCACCAGGGCTACCTCTACGTCGCCGCCGAAAAAGCGGTCTATCGCTACCCCTACACGTCCGGCCAAACCGCCGCCGCCGGGCCGGGAGAAAAGATTGCCGACCTGCCTTTCGGCACCAGCACCGGCTTGGTGGACGGCAACAACCACGACACCCGCTCGATCACCTTCGGGCCGGACGGCACCATGTTCATCAGCGTCGGCTCCGATTGCGACCTCTGCAGCGAAGGCGACCCGCGCCGGGCGGCGATCCTGGCCTTCCACGACGACGGCAGCGCGGGCCGCGTCTATGCCGGCGGCCTGCGGAACGCGGTCGGCCTCGACATAGACCCGCGCAGCGGCCTGCTTTGGGCGGCGGTCAACGAGCGCAACAAAGCGGGCAACGATTTCCCGCCCGACCTGTTCACGCCGATCCGTGACGGCGGCAACTACGGCTGGCCCGACTGCCAGGGCATCCCACTGCAGCCTGACCCGATCTACACCGCCACGGTCGGGCTGTGTGCCCAGCGCGACAGCGCGCCGGTCGGCTTGCCCGCGCATATCGCCCCGCTCGGTATGCGCTTCTACGAGGGCGGTGGACAATTGCCGCACGGCTACGACAACGGCGCGTTCATCGCCATGCACGGCTCCAGCCTGCACGACCCGACCTATGGGGCCGATATTCGCTATGTCTCGCTGCGTCCCGGCCAAATGGCGGCAGGTGCAACGGTCGCCGTCAGTGGCTGGCTGGTAGACGGGCACTACTGGGGCCGTCCCGTAGATGTCGTCTTCCGCCCCGACGGCGCGCTCTACATCAGCGACGAACTGGCCGGCGCGGTCTACCGCGTGACGGTCCAGCCGTGAGCCGTGGGCGGTGGGCCGTGGGCTGGGGGCGGTGGGCCGTGGGCCGGGGGCTTGTGGGCCGTGAGTCGTGGGCCGTGGACCGTGCGCCGGTAGTCAGCGTGTCGGTTAGGGCGGAGTAACGGCCCGTTAACTCCGAACTCCGAACTCCGAACTCCGAACTTCGCGCAGCGGTTCCCGGCCCGATCCTTGCTGTTGCCTGCGCGCAGTACGCAATGCACAGTACGCACTACCCCACACGACACGGCCCACGGCCCACGGCCCACGGCCCACGGAGGCAACAGTGAGCGACAGCAAGCAGCCGCAAGGCTGGGACGTATTAGCCGAGGTGCGGCGGGTAGCCGTGATCGCGGCCCATGCCGACGACATGGAGACGATGATGGGCGGCACGCTGATCGGGCTGCGCGAGCGGGGCGCGACGATCAGCCTGCTGCTGGCGACAGCCGGCGACCGGGGCAGCAACGCGCCGCAATGGACGCGCAAAAGGCTGACCGCCGCCCGACGAGACGAAGCCCGCACGGCGGCGGCGCAATTGGGCGTGGCACGGGTCACGTTCCTCGGCCACCCTGACGGCGAACTGCGGCCCACGCTGGGCTTGCGCGCCGCCATCGCCCGCTTCTACCGCGAAACACAGGCCGATACGGTCTGCACGTTCGATCCCGACGGCTTTCTGCTCAACCACCCCGACCACCGCGCCGTGGGCCGCAGCGCGCTGGACGCGCTGATCCCCGCTTCGATGGCCTTTTATCACCCCAAGCAGTTGAGCGCCACGGTGGCGCGCGCCGTTGTCAAGCGCGTGCTGCTCTGGACCCCGACCACGATAGATGTATCTATTGATGTCAGCCCGGTCTACGAGCAAAAGCTGGCCGCTTGCCTGTTGCACGCCAGCCAGTTTCCCGATCCCAGCCGCCTCGACTGGCTGCGCGGCCTGGATGGCGAACGCGGCAAGGCGCTGGGCGTAGAATACGCTGAGGGCTTCGGCCTGCACGCGACGTTTTAGCCGATGGACCCACTGCAATTTGTGGCTTTTGCCGCGCTCGGCGTGTTGCTGGGCACCTTCGGCACCATCATCGGTGCGGGCGGCGGTTTCTTGCTGGTGCCCATCCTGTTGCTGCTGGGCTGGCCGCATCAGGAGGCCGCCGCTACCTCGCTGTTCATGGTCACGGGCAACGCCGTGTCGGGCAGCCTGTCCTACTGGCGGCAACGGCGCATTGATTTGGCGAGCGGCTTGCGCTTCGGGCTGGCGACCTTGCCCGGCGCGTTGATCGGCCCGCAGGTGGCTGCTGGCATCAGTGGGCGCGTGTTCAACCTCGTGTTCGGCGTGCTGCTATTGGCGCTGGCGACCTACCTGTTCGTGCGGCCCCCCCGGCGCGGCGGCGAAGGCACGCCGACGGAAGCGCCGCCCCGCCCGCCCGGCTTGCGTGGCTGGGGCTGGACAGTGCGCGATTTTGTGGATCGGCGCGGTGCCCACTGGCGCTATGCCTATGCCCAACCGTGGGCCTTGTTGCTGTCGTTCGGCGTGGGCTTCCTGTCGAGCATCCTGGGCATCGGCGGCGGCATCATCCATGTGCCCGCGTTGACCAGCCTGTTCGGCTTCCCGGCCCACATCGCCACGGCCACCTCGCACTTCACCCTGGCGATCTCGGCGGCGGCCGGCACGGCGGGCTATCTCGCCAACGGCTCCGTCCGTCTCATTCCCGGCATCGCCCTAGCCCTCGGCGCGATCACCGGCGCGCAAATCGGCGGCGCGGTCGCCCACCGCGTCAACGCCCGCTGGATCGCCCGCGGCCTCGCCGTCGCCCTGGTCCTGGCCGGCGTGCGGCTGATTTTCAGCTAGGGGTCAGGGGCCAGGGGTTGGCGTGGCGCGCGGAACGGCAACACGGAGACACGGAGACACGGAGATTTTCTGATTGGTTTGTAACGGCTCCAGCAGTAAGCTATAGTCATTCAGATAATGATCTGGAGCTTAAGTTAAGAGGAGTTCGCACCCCCAGGTGCGAACGACGCGCCGCCCTCGGAGTTCGCACCTGGGGGTGCTGACTCCTCAGTTGGTGGGGCCGGGCCACTCGCCTCTCTAGGTCATTATCTGAATGACTATATAAATAAAACTCTGTCATTCTGAGCGTAGCGAAGAATCAGTTGGGGTGGGTACACACCTGCCCGTAGGTGTACACTGGTGAACATGGTTGCCGTCAGGGCATCCAGTGGCGCGGCAGCCGATTCTTCTCTGCGCTCAGAATGACAGACTTCTTCTCTATGGTTACGGCCCACGGCCCACGGCCCACGGCCCACCGAAAGGAGCTACGGCATGGACGCAGCAGGGGCAACACTGCCCATTAACGTGCGCGGGCAGCAGGTGGCGTTGGGGCCGTTTTTGCCCGCGCAGATCGCGGCGTATGCCGAGTGGTTGCAAGACCCGGAGATCGCCATCCTGGCCCAGGGCACGTTCACGGCACGCAGCGCCGAGGCCGTGGCCGAGGCCATCCGGCGGCCCGATCCTGCCAGCGTCGTGTTTGCCGTCTACGCCCTGCCCGATCACATCCTGATCGGCGAGACGCTGCTGCGCGATATTGACCACCGCCACGGCACCGCCGAGTTCGGCATCACTATTGGCCGCAAAGACTACTGGGAGCGCGGCTACGGCAGCGAAGCGACCCGCCTGGTGCTGGATTACGGCTTCCGCTTTCTCAACCTCTACAACATCCTGCTGCTGACCACCAGTTACAACCCGCGTGCCCAGCGCGCCTATACCAAAGCCGGCTTCCGCGAGATCGGCCGGCGACAGGGCAGCCTGTTAATACAGGGCCGCCGCTACGACGACATCTACATGGAGTGCCTCGCTACCGACTTCATCCCACCCGATCCCGGCTGGTACGTGCTACCCGATTAGCGGCGGGTCAGGGGCTAGGGGTCAGGGGTCAGAGGTCAGTCGCCGCTCGCCGTGGTTAGAACTACCGATAACTGACCCTGATAACAAGATTAACAATCGCCAACTGACCCCTGACCCCTGACCACGGAGGCCGCTCCATGACCCAAAACATCCGCGTCGGCGTGAGCGCGGCGATTGTGCAGGACGGCGCAGTGCTGCTGGTGGCCTTTGACGATGCCGGCGGCTACCACTATAACCTGCCGGGCGGCGGCATTGAGCCGGGCGAAGGCGTGGTCGCGGCCCTGGTGCGCGAGGTGCGCGAGGAGACGGGCGTGACGGTGGCGGTGGGCCGCTTGCTCTGTGCCTGGGAATATGTGCCGACCGCCGCGCCCTACGGCCCGCAAGCGAAGCTCAACCTGCTGTTTGCCTGCACCATCACCGTCGGCACACCCGCCCTGCCCGCCGTGCCCGACCCACACCAAGTCGGCGTGGTCTGGCTGCCCCTGGCCGACCTGCCGACCGCACCGCTGCTGCCGCCACCCACCGGCGTGCTGCTGCGTGCCTTGCAGACCAGCAGTGCCGCCGAACCGGGCTTTTTCAGTGTCTAGCCTTTCATTGCTAATACTCAGCGGCTAGACGTGCTGAAACTTAATGGGGCGTAGTATGATCACTGTTTAGCACTTTATCCAAGTGCTGTTTGTACTCAATGACTGCCGGCTTGTTCAGCGTATGATATAGAGCACGCCAATTCTGCGGCAATTCGGCGCGCGTGAAGTTCAGTAGCAGGATGTCTGTCTGCACTGCGCCGCGGAACAGGTACAGGCGGATGGTGTCACCGTTAGTGACCAGATAGTAGGGCGTGGTGAGCCACATCGCATAAGCCCGCGCTTGGCCGATGGCATCTTCGGTGATGATCTTCTCGGTCTTTTTGGCCTCGACAATCAGTAATGCGTCGCCTTTTCCACGGCTCAAGCCGTTGAACATCACAAAGTCGGCCTCTTTGTTGACTTTCCTCACTCCTTCATACATTTGCACGGGGTAGCCGATGGCAAAGTCATCTTCAACGAAGCCAAGCTTTTCCAGCAGCGGCACGATGAAGTAATACTCCACCTCGCGCTCACTCTCAAACACGCGCTTGGCAATCAGCTCAAACCACGCTGCATCGGGAGTGGGGATTTCCTCCAGTGGCATATCCGGCTGCACTACAGTGATCGTGGGCGGGGTGGGGTCCAGATAGGAGAGGGTGATCCATTCGTCTTTGTCTTCGGTTCCGAAGGTGGCTTGATCCAGATTGAGAACTAATCCGCGCTGCTGAATGGCCGCCCAAACCTGCTGAACACGCTCCTTCGTCCGCATTTTGAAGCCGAACTTCTCCCAGAAGGTGCTGCTGCGGAGCCTGCGCTGGCGTTTTGGTGTAGCGACTACCGATCCAAACATCTCCTCGATGACATCGCCGACCGCTGGTGGTTTAGCCATAGATACTCTCCTGTGCTAAATAGCCTTTGTCACGGATAAATGTGGGCTCCATCCTCAGAGTAATGCGATTATCGTGGAAACTCCACTGATTGTCAATAGGGACTGCTCACAATTTCACGGCCCCCGGCCCCCGGCCCCCGGCCCACGCTTGACACCTCCCCCGCGCACGGCTACAATGGAGCGTGACCCCCAACTGGCCCCGGCTGCGACAAGGTGCGGACCCATGCCCATGCCTACGGGCTTCGACCCGAACCGCCTGCTAAACAGCACCATCGGCGGCTATGAATTACAAGAACTGCTCGGCACCGGCAACGCGCCGGTGTATCGCGCTTTCGACCCGCGCAAAAACGAGTATGTCGCCTTCAAGCTGCTGGCCTGGCCCGGTGCGCCGCTTGACGAGACGACGCTGCGCCGCTTCAAGCGCGAAATTGACCTGCTCCGCAAGCGCCGCCATGCCGCGATCATAGACATCTACGACTGGCACACCAGCGGCGACTATGTTTATATGGCGATGGAGTGCTGTGACGGCACGCTGGCGCGCTGGCTCCAGGGCTACAGCCCCGGCAAGCCCAAGCTGACCGAAGTGCTGGCGATTGCCGAACCCCTGGCCGCCGCGCTCGACTTTCTGCACGAAGGTTCGCCGCAGGTGCTGCACCGCGACATCAAGCCCGCCAATCTGCTGTTCAAGGGACCGCACTGGTATATCAGCGATTTCGGCATCGCCCGCCTGGAAGCCGATCAGTTGGCGACCAACGACGGCGTGCTGCTGGGCACGTTGCGCTATGCCGCGCCGGAGCAACTGCTGGGCGGCAAGCTGGGGCCGGCCACCGACATCTATAGCTTCGGCCTCGTCGTCTATGAGATGCTGGCCGGCGGCTGGGTGCTGGACTCGCGCGGCGCAGGGGCGGCCTACACCATCCCGCCGCTCTCGCGCTTCCGCAAGGGGCTGGGGCCGGCGGTAGACGACCTGTTCCGCCGCTGGCTGGCCCCCGACCCGCGTGAGCGTCCCACCCGCGCCGCCGGCCAGCATCTCATAGACGACGAGGCCGAAGCTATAGATGTCGGTGGCCGGCCCCAGCTTGCCGCCCAGCAGTTGCTCCGGCGCGG
>JALYUO010000583.1 GCA_030853735.1 Chloroflexota bacterium | reverse complement strand
GCAACCAGTGGGAGCAGATCGCGCTGGGGCCACAGTCGCCGGGCGGAGCCACCCTCCTACAATTTTCGCGCTGTCGCACCCAACTCGGCCTTCATGCTGAGTCGTTACGATAAATCAACACCCGTATCGCTGTTGCTGCGCTGGCGGGCTTAGGAGATCCTCTAATGGCTGATGTCGCCTTGGAACCTCAAACTGCGGCACTGACAGATACGGCTTGGAACCGTGTGACCGCTGATCTGATTGATTTGCTGGCAGACGGCGAAGGGGGAGAGTTCCGCCCTACGCGCTATGCCGCGCTATACCTGTGGCATTTGCTGGCTGCATTAGGCCCGCAGATGGGCGCGACATTCCTTTATGGCTATGTTAGCACCGATGGCGATGGTGGCCTGCGTGTGCATTGGCAACAGAATACGCGGGATGTCAGTGTGCAAATTTTCGCGGTAGGCGATAAAAAGCACTATGTTTACCATGAAGCTGGTGATGACTACGGCAGTGAGGATTTAACCTCGGTTGCTGTATTAACGCGCTGGCTTAATTGGCTCATCGCTACATGAGTCCATCTTCGCGCACACTGTGGGGCGGCATCGCGGTATTGGATGCCAGCACCGAGGTCTATCGGGCAGTGCTATACCGAAGTTGGCTGCGCGGTGGTATCCAACCCAATGCCTTCTTTCGCTGCCTGCGCGATACCAAAGGTGTCTCAGTGAATAACCCCACTTCTTGCACGCCTGCTGAACTATGCGCGATCTTTCAGGAGTGTTTTGGTGTTCTACGGCTGAATGTCGGAGTGGTCCGCAGTTTAGAGTTGGATATCGTACCTGACTTGCGTCCTGGTCCCGGTGGCTGTGATCACGGCAATATCACAGGCCTGCCGATTATAGACGAAGATCGAGATTTGGCTGAACGTATCGCCCGTAGGCTAGCAAGTTTAGCCACGCTCGAATGGCAGCCGTAGCGCGGAGGCGTGGCGACCTATGATCGCCTGGATCTTGCTCCACCGCATCACATTGGGCCTGGGCTTGCTGCTGGCCGGTACGCTCACCGGGCTGGCCTTCCTGTTCGTGCCGCGCGGCACCAGCGCGCCCGCCGATGCGATCCTGATCAGCGACCCCACGCCACTAGCCGCGTTTGCTACGCCGTCGTTAGCTGCTACGCCGGCCGTGGTGCCGACGCTGCCGCCGGCGCTGACCGTCTACGCCAGCGGCGCGGTGCAGCACCCCGGCGTGTACACACTCGTCGGCACAGCGCGCGTCAGTGACCTGCTCCAGGTCGCGGGTGGCCCCGCGCCGGGAGCCGACCTGGAGGGGATCAACCTCGCGGCCCGCCTACATGATGAAGATCATGTGAGTTTCCCCTACCAGGGCACGCCCGTCACCCTCATGCCGCCGCCGATCCAGCGCGCCGCTACGCCCGCTGCCGCTGCGCCCGGCGTGGGGTCCAGCGTACCCGTCGCAGGCAACGCGGTCAAAAGCGATCCGGCCCCCGCCTCGATCAACCTCAACACCGCCGATGCCGCCGCCCTCGAAGCCCTACCCGGCATCGGTCCCTCGTTGGCCGGGCGCATCGTCGCCTACCGCACCCAACACGGCCCCTTTGCCCGCCTCGAAGCCGTGCAAGACGTGAGCGGCATTGGTCCCGCCCTCTACGCCCGCATGGCTCCCTATCTGACGTTAGGGCGGTAGCTAGCAGGTTTCTTGCCCGCTAATGATCCCGCTTTGTCGCCCGGTTGGGGCTTGTAGGGGCTGACCCAGCGCGCTATGCTGGAGGGGATAAACGTCGGGCCTGCCACGCGCTCGGCGTTATTTCTTTGCTTTGTTCGGAGCAGGCCAGCCCCAAATGCGGCGCGAATACCCGAATAGATCAACAGCGAAAATTATGAGCGGAGTGGAAGAGGGGACATATCCCCGTTGAGCTAGACAAAGTATGCCTGCGGTATTACTACCGCACTATTCGGGTATTCGCGCCGCATGCGGGGCTGCAGGGCTTATGCGTTCTCACATCTGCGGGCTTAGGGCGCGGAATGAGTCGGACTGTGGGAGCGGCCTCCTGGCCGCGCAAGCCTACCCTGACCGCACCGGTCGGGT
>JALYUO010000580.1 GCA_030853735.1 Chloroflexota bacterium | reverse complement strand
GCGTAGGAGCGCACCGATGGCGGAGACGACCATAGCCCCCACACCAGCCCCCGCCGCCGCCCCGCCGCCCAGCGCCGCACCCCAGGCCGGCAGCGTACTGGGCCGCATGGGGCGCGAACTGCTGGTGCCGTTGCTGGCGATCTTCACCTCGCTGCTGATCGGCGCAGGCATCATCAGCCTGACCACCGGCAGCCCCGGCACGGCGCTGCAAGCCTATCAAGGCTTGCTGACCGGGGCCGTCGGTTCGCCGCAGGCACTCGCCAACACGCTGCTGCGCGCCACCCCCTATATCTTCGCCGGGTTGGCCGTCGCGCTGGCCTTTAAGTGTGGCCTGTTTAACATCGGAGCCGAGGGCCAAGTGGCGCTGGGCGGGCTGTGCGCCGCCTATGTCGGCTACGCGGTGCCGTTGCCGGGGCTGCTCCATCCGCTGGCGGCGTTGGCGGCCGGGCTGGCGGGCGGCTTCTTCTGGGGCGCAGTGCCCGGTTTTCTCAAAGCGCGCACCGGCGCACACGAAGTGATCACCACGATCATGATGAACTACCTAGCCCTGCAATTTGTCGGCCTAATGTTGGCCGGCCCGCTGAAAAAGCCGGGTTCACTCTCCGCCCGCACCCCCGACCTGCTACCCACCGCCCGCTTGCCCATGCTCGTGCCCGACTTGCAGCTGCATAGCGGGGTCATCCTGGCGCTGCTGGCGGCGGTCGCGGTCTGGTGGTTCCTCTTCCGCACCACCTGGGGCTTCGAGATCCGCACCACCGGGGCCAATCCCGCCGCCGCGCGCTACGCCGGAATGCCGACCATCCGCAACGTGATCCTGGCGCTGGCCCTTAGCGGGGCATTAGCGGGCTTGGCCGGTGCAGTAGACGTACTCGGCGTGGCGCTGAATGTGTCGCGCTTGAATCCGGGCGGTGATCGCTATTTTGGCCTCGGCTTCTCCAGCGGCTACGGCTTCGACAGCATTGCCATCGCCCTGCTGGGGCGCAGTAACCCCTTCGGCGTGGTCGCGGCGGCCTTGCTGTTTGGCGCGCTGCACGCCGGCGCTTCGACCATGCAGTTCAACACCCATCCCGAAGTGCCCAGCGAGATCATTTCGGTGATTCAGGGCTTGATCCTGTTGTTTGTCGCCGCCGATGCCATCATTCGGCGCATTTACCGGGTGCCTGCGTCCGCGACCGGCAGCGCCACCCTGACCACCGGCTGGGGCGACAGCCTCTAACCGGCCGTGCGGAGACTGCCCTTATGACCCTGTGCGGCCAAGACATCTCGCTGCTGCTGCTCAGTGTAGTGATCACCGCGCTGTCGTTCGCCACCCCGATCACGCTGGGCGCGCTGAGTGGCGTGATCTGCGAACGGGCCGGCGTGGTTAACATCGCCATCGAAGGCATGATGCTGTCGGGGGCGTTCGGCGGCTACTGGGCGGCAGTGACGTTCCATAGCCTGCCCTTGGCGGTGCTATCGGCGGTGCTGGTCGGCGGGCTCATGGCCCTGCTGCACGGCTGGCTCTCCATCACCTATAAAGTAGACCAGATCATTAGCGGCACGGTGATCAACATCCTCGGCTTCGGCATCACCAGCTATCTGTTCGGCCAGTGGTATTCGCGGGGCACGCCCACTTCGCCCGGCACGCTGCCGACGATCCAATTGCCGGGCGGGCGCGAATTGCAATCGCTGGCCCTGGTCGCCATCATCCTGGTGTTTGTGCTGTACGCCGTGCTGCAAGGCACCGCTTGGGGCTTGCGTGTGCGCGCCGTGGGCGAAAATCCGCACGCCGCCGACACGGTAGGCGTGAACGTGCGCCGCGTGCGCTACAGCGCGGTGCTGGTCGGCGGGCTGCTGGCCGGCTTGGGCGGCGCAGCCTATGTGCCGGGCTATATCCCCGCCTTTAGCCCCGGCATGACCAACGGCTACGGCTTCATCGCGCTGGCGGCCATGATCTTCGGCAAATGGAACCCCATCGGCGCGTGGCTCGCCACCCTGTTCTTTGGCCTCACCCTCTCCATCCAGAACAATCTCCAGTCGTGCAAAGTCGTCGAAGGCCCGGTGCCCGTCGGCCTCGTCGGAATGCTGCCCTACATCGTCACCCTGCTCGTCCTCGCCGGCTTCGTGGGCCGCTCCACCCCCCCGGCGGCGGACGGTGTACCTTTTTGAGTTCTGATCACGAAAGAAGCTCCTATGCTTGACTCTGAAACAGCGCAACGTATGCTCACTCTAACGACCGAATACTGGGATGCCCACGTTAAAAATCTGGATTTCGTAGGATTAGCGAGTGGAAAGGAAATTGGGCACCGTATAGCCCAGTATGTAGATGAGCACACCACTAAGCTGATTATAGATAGCTTCTCAACTACGCGGCAATATTCAAAGAATGGTAAACTCATGCCTCGTTCAATGGGTGACGTTTGGGTGTTTTCTAACGGCATATACAATCCCATTAACGTAAAAGCCGGAGAAGCAAATAAGAAGGGTCAGCCTAACATGGTGGCGTTAAAGCGGCTCCTACAAGGGCTTTTACTCCATCAGATCGATTCGTATTACCTACTTATTGTTAAGGTGATGTTGAAAGACAAAATCCATCCCTTTGTCTACTTAGTAGACATATTAGATCATCTTGAATACGTAACCTACAATGCTGGCCCAGGTCAGATCATGTTGAAGGAACGCCAGTTTTATCAAGCAATGGAGGCTAAGGTTGAAACAAGTCAATTAGAGGTTTCTGATGGAGGAGGCACAGGTATTTTGACCCTTCCAACACTCACTTTAGACGACAAAATTGCCAAGCTGTTTGAAATGCTTATGGATGGCGATAGGCGATTGTTGGCTGACCGTAATCGAGTTCGAGCCAAATTTGAGAAGCTGCTAGAAACACATAGAACTGAGCAGGAGAGATCCATGAATCAGAGTGCCCTGAACTTGAAGCCGGATCGCGAGTCCTAGCATGAGCGAGACGAAGCATCGGCGCGTGGCAAAGAAGCAATTAGGGCAGTTTATGACTCCCCTTGCTCTAGCTGAGAGTATTGTGCAGAAGGTGGCTTTCACACCTGCGATGCGCGTGCTGGAGCCGAGTTTTGGAGATGGTTCTTTTATTTTGCCACTTATTGCAGCGTTTATGCCTCTGTATGAGGGATCGATAGAGACACGTTTGGATAAGATACTTAGTAAAAATATCTTCGGTGTTGAAATTGACGAAGTAATGTACAAAATATGTATAGAACGTATTCAAGAGAGATGGGGCTATATTCCGCAAAAACATAACTTAGTTCACGCTGATTTCTTTCGCCACACATTTGCTTGCCCATCAGAATGCAGCGAGCTATCACAAATTACCTTGTTTGGCAGGGCCGAATCGTTTGATTTCATCATTGGTAATCCACCCTTTGGTGGAACGATTGATCTCACACTCCAAGTTGATCTGGACAAAAAATATGGCCTGCGTAATGGGCAGAAAATCAAAAAAGAAACTTACTCGTTTTTCATTGTGCGTTGTCTCGACCAATTGAATAGTGGTGGGCGGCTGCTCTTCATTTGCAGTGATACCTTTATGACCATTCCGACCATGCGCGGTCTTCGTTGTCTTCTTATGGAAGAAGGCGCTGTTTGCGTCTACGGTTTGGACGGTTTTTCCGCAGAGACAAAATACCCTATGGTATTGTTGGATTTCGTAAGATCAGGCCGATCTGACATTCTACGCATTAACGGCGGGCAAATCACCAGAGATGCTATGGAACTTACCGGCAATTTTTCTTGGCGGATCTCGGATGAAACTGCCAAGTATTTTGCCGGCCCGAAACTTGGCGAATATGTGATCTGCTCTAGTGGTATGACTGTAGGTAAGAATGAACTGTTTGTCCGTGACATTGTTAATGGTGAGATCATTGAACCTTACGATTTTGAGTTTTTCGACGATGCTGTTAGACTTGAATGCGAATTAGAGAGGGCGCAATATCATAAACTATCGCCGAACATCACGGCTCACATTCGACAACAAGAGCTACGCGGTGAGACACGACGAAATGTACAGGTTGTTGCAAAAGTAGAACCAGTGCGGATCAAGATGCCGCACCCTGATTATTGTTACTACAATAAAGCCACTAATGATATTATTTACGCTAAACCATCATACGCGATTTATTGGAAAGACGGTGGTGATGCTGTCTTAACGTTCAAGAAAAACGGCAACTGGTATCTTCATGGTGTCGGCGGACAACCCTATTTTGGGCGCTCTGGACTTACTTGGCAACTTATTTCATCGCGTCTCAATGTACGTTTTCTCCCCGAAGGTTATATTCTTGATAGTGGCGCGCCCTGTGCCTTTCTAAGATCGAACGTTGCAGAGGATGAACTCTACTTCATCTTGGGGTGGGCTTGCACAGAATTATGTACTCGTCTATTGAAGACCGTCATAAATCATACAAAAAATATTCAGAGCAAGGACTTTGAGCGATTACCCTATCCATTTTGGGTGAGATCAGCGTCTAAAGAGAATGCGATTCGCATTATGCGGTCTTTAGTAGCGGAAGCTAAACGTGGTATAGTCGTAGAGCGTACCCATCACTCCATCCGCTATTTAGAAAATCTCTACTCATACCAAGTAGTAGAAATGGCTTTTAAACAGCCGGTTTTACAAAAGCAACTCGCGCTCTGGTCCTAATACGATTCGATATACCGCTAAAATGGCAGGTGAAACCCCATGATTAACCCAAAACCTACCGCTCAAACTTCAGAACTAACGCCCGTTAACTCAGAACTCAGAACTCAGAACTCAGAACTCGCGCTAGAGGCGCATGACATCACCAAGCGCTTCCCCGGCGTGCTGGCAAACGATAGGGTGAACTTCGAGCTGCGACGCGGCGAGATCCATGCCTTGCTGGGCGAGAACGGCGCGGGCAAGTCCACGCTGATGAACGTGCTCTATGGCCTCTATCAGCCCGATGCGGGCGAAATACGGGTCAACGGCACGGCGGTGCAGTTCCGCAATCCACGCGATGCGATTGCGCGGGGCATCGGCATGGTCCATCAGCACTTTATGCTGGTGCCGCCGCTCACCGTGACCGAAAACATTATGCTCGGCCAAGAGAGCGTGCGCGGCCTCATGTTGGACCGCAAGACGGCGGCGGCACGCATTCGGGCGTTGTCGGCGCAATACGGCCTGGATGTGGACCCCGATACCAAGATCCGCGACCTGTCGGTGGGCACCCAGCAGCGCGTCGAGATCCTCAAAGCGTTCTATCGCGCCGCCGATGTGCTGATCCTGGACGAACCGACCGCCGTGCTGACCCCCCAGGAGGCCGACGATCTGTTCAAGATCATGGCCGGCTTACGGACGCAGGGCAAAGCGATTGTGTTTATCACCCACAAGCTGCGCGAAGTGTTAGCGATCACCGACCGCGTGACCGTGTTGCGCCAGGGGCGTGTGGTCGGCCACGCCCAGGCGCGCGAGGTGACGGAATCCGACCTGGCGACGATGATGGTGGGCCGCAGCATCGCGCTGCCCGGCCAGCGCGCGCAGGCCGCCGATGCAGTCGCCGGCGCAGCGGCGCTGGGCC
>JALYUO010000577.1 GCA_030853735.1 Chloroflexota bacterium | reverse complement strand
CCCGGCTCACGGCCCACGGCCCCCGGCTCACGGCCCACGGCCCACGGCTCACGGCTCATGCCGGCAAGAATGCCTAGCGGCTGGGCAGCCAGGGCGGGAAGACTAGGAAGATGATCAGAATCGCCATCATAGTCAGGGCGACCAGCGCCGCGCAGCCCATCGTCGCCACCGGATCGGCGCGCTGCTCGGTGCGGCGCAGCGAGACAAAGCCCAGCGGTTCGGGGATGATCGGAATGCTATACTCAGCCCCATATTCCACATCGGGCAGAAACGCCTCATCGCGCAGTGCCGGGACGATGGCCTGGATACGCGCCGTGATATAAGCAATATCATCACGAGTTAGCTCTTGCGTCGGCCAGATCGGGCCTTTGTCCAACTGTGTGGCGAGGGTGCGAAACGCCTGCACCTGGCTATGGTATTGCGCGGCCTCTTCGTCGTCAATGCTCGACCACTGCACGATTTGTAGTTGCACGTCCGCGTTGTGGGTCTGGATACGGTCTTCCAGTTGGTTCAAGAGGTACTCGAACAGCGAGTTGCTGATGCCTTTTTTCTGCGCCTTGAACACCGCTTCCACCCCGTCCAGCACAATCTCGCCCAGCGATCCCGCCGCGTCTTGGACTGGGATGCGGATCGGCTCATTAGGCCGGCCTTTGGCGCAGACGGCGAGGTTGAAATAGGCTTTTTTGTGTTCCTCTTCATCCTGTACGGGCTTGAGCGCCGCCTGTTTGCGGGCCTCTTGCGGCGCAACTGCCTTTTGGAGCCCGTCTTTGCCCTGCGCCGGCGGCTTGCCCGGCAGCGGCAGATGGTAGAACACGATACGCAACGCGCCGATACCGCCCCGGAAAGTGGTCGCCACCAGATAGGCGAACAGCGCCACGATCAGCCCGAAAGTGAGCGTTTCGACGTTGCTGCGTTGGGCCGTTGTCACCCAAAAACGGTAGTGCCAGACGATCAGGCCGATGCTGATCAGCGCGGTTGTGTTCAGCACGAGATAGATCGCCGCCACGAGATAGACGCGGCGTTGGTAATCCTGTTCGGTCTTGGAGAGTTTACGGACCAGGTCTTCGCTCAGGCTCACGGGCGCTCCTCTGCCGGTTAATGGGGCGAGTGGGTACTACTCTGTGCAAGGTGTAACGGATGGTGAGGGGTGGTGTGATTGTGCAGGCCGCTTTTTGCCGGTAGCGTGCGTTGCGGGGCAACGCGGCGTTATAGGCAACAGGAATGGTATTGTGACAAGGAGATGGCCCCGATGAACTCCAATCCGCTGGCCCCCCGGCGACCGCTGCGCCGTAGCTTGGCCGCCTTGCTGCTGATCGGCTTGCTGACGGCCTGCTTTGGCCCGCAGCCGACGATCCTCAGCGTGAACAAACAGCCGCCCAGTGACCCCACTCAACCCTACCGCGTGCAGGTGCTGATCCATAACACCGGCGTGGGCGATGGGCAGGTGCAAGTGACGGTGCGCCTGGTGGACAAAGGGGACGGCCACACGATTTTGAGCAATGATCAGGATGTATCGCTGGATAAAGACGAGCAGCAGAGCGTTAACTTCGAGTTAAACCTGCCGCCTAGCGCTCCACCGGCGGCGGCAATTGACGTGCAGGTGCAGGCGCAGTACCCGATAGAGTGAGCAGCCCCACGGCGACCAAGATCGCGGCGGCTCCGGCGGCTTCGGGCCAGCCCAGCGGTCGGTGCAGCACGCCCACCGCCAACGCGCCGGCCACCATCGGCTCCAGCATCGCGCAGATGCTGGCAACCCCCGCATCGAGGTGGTGCAGGCTGAGGGTGTAGGCGGCAATGGGCACCAGCGTTTGCACCGTGCCCAGCATCAGCAGCACCGCCCACACAGCAGGCCGGTCGCCCGGTGCCAGCAGCGCCGCCGGATCGCTCACGGCGATCCAGGCCAGTAAGCCCAGGCTGCCGATGCCCAGCGTGTAGAGTAGCAACGTCGGCAGCGGCAACGCTTGGCGGTGGGCCAGCTTGCCGAAGATGCTGTAGAGCGCGTAGGTAGCTCCGGCCAGCAGGCCACAGCCCAGGCCCAGCGCGTTGCCGCCCAGCGCCGCCGGATTATACGCGCCGGCCACCAGCACCACGCCCACCAGTGTCAGCCCCAGCGCCGCCCCTTTGCGCCGCGTCCACCGCTCGCCCAGGAAGCGCCAGGCCAGCACGGCGACAATCGCCGGCGCGGTGTAGAGCAGCACCACCGCCGTCGTCACCCCGACCAGCAGCACGGCGTAGATGTAGGCCACGTAAAAGACCGTCACGCCTAACAGCCCGTAGGCGATCACCAGTGGGCGGTCGGCGCGGCCAATGCGCCACCCGCCGCGCCCGATCCGCAGCAAGGCCAGTGCCAACGCGGCAAAGAACGCACGATAAAACACCACCGTCAGCGGCGGCAGCCGGTATTGGTCTATGGTCAGGGTATAGAGCGTACCCAGCGTGCCCCACAGCCCCGCCGCCAGCACCACCAGCGCCACGCCCACTGCCGGGCGGCGCACCCGTTGCGTCGGTCCGATCATGCCCGCAGTAGACCATAGCGGGCGCGGCTTGTCAAGCGTGGGGTAGTGGGGCGCAGGAGCTATTCATTGTCGCGGTTAGGATACACGCTCACCTCTATTGAGGAGTGGAGCACCCCTAGGTGCGGAACGTTGCCGGCCCGCAGGCGCGGGACAGGCGGCAATTGCGCCCACCGTTCCGCACC
>JALYUO010000573.1 GCA_030853735.1 Chloroflexota bacterium | reverse complement strand
AGCCAGCCGTGCGCCGTCGCGGGCGCGGCATCCCGCACGCCGGTCACATCGGTGCCCAGCACCGGACGGCCACAGGCGGCGGCCTCTATAGCGACCAGCGGCCAGGCTTCGTAGCGCGAAGGCAGGGCCAGGAACAGGCACCGTTGCAGCGCATCCACCGCCTCCTGCCCCTCCAAGCGTCCGCGCAGCACCACCAGCGGCCCATCACCGTGGTCTACCGACGCACCCGGCGCGGCTTCGATGATCGGCAAACCTAGCGCCGCCGCCCAGGCCCGTACCTGCGCCACGGCCGCGGCCGGCCCGCTGCCGGCCAATTCGAGCCGGATGCCCGGCAAGCGCGGCGCGGCGGCAGCATACGCCTGCAACAACCGGTCCAGCCCCTTCTGATACGGATCGAAGCGTGCCAAGAAGAGGATCATGGGTTCCTGGCGCACGACGGGCAACTGGGGTGCCGCCGCCACAGCGGCGAAGGCTGGTCCCACGCTGTTGGGGATCACCGTCAGCCGGCCCCCAGCGGCGGGCTGCCACCAAGCATGGAGCGCAGCGGCGATGCCGGGGGAGACGGTAATCACGTCGGCAAACCGGCGCAGCAGGGGGCGTTCAACCAAGCGCGGCAGCAACCCGCGTGGCCCCCAGCCGTATTTACGCAGGGCATGACTCCCCGACAGGTTTTGCACGCTGGCAATACGCGCAACGCCCCGACGAGACCGCAGGGGCGCGAACACCGGACTATAGGGTGACACATCTTCGACCACTATATCATAGCGCAGGGCTTTCAACAAGCGGCCTGTCTGCGCGATATAGGCCAAGCGGCTGCCGAGATAGCCACCCAAGCCCCGCCCCGTCCGCAGGTAGAGTACACCGCCCCGCACGTCACTGCGCGGCGCGCCGGGGTAGCCACCGCAGATCACCACGACCTGATGGCCGTGCGCCGCCAACCGTCGGTTGATCGCATCGGTGCGAACCGCGCCCCCACCGCCCAGCCAGGGATTGTGGAGATCATCGTAGATGCAATGGACGATCTGCACGCGCCGGTCAGGGCCGGGACGCGGGCGGCGTAGGCGGTTTAAGCCGCCACGCTACGCCCGCCCAAGCCGCTTCGCCGAAGATCGATCCGAGCCGCGACAGGATCGCCGCCCCCGCCGCGACCACCACCGGCAGGGCCAGCGCGGTGTGCAGGCCGCCGGTCAGCAAGGTTTCGCGCACGCCCCAACCATTGGGCACCAGCAGCGTCAGGAAGCCGATGATCCAGGTGGTGGTATACACGCCCGTAATCGCCGGTAGGTCACTCCACGGCAAGTCGGGGACCAACGCCGCCGTCAAGCAAAACGAGATCAGGCCGTAGACGATCCAGCTCATCAGGAACAGCGGCAGCAGGGTCAGCAACTGTCGCCCGCCGATAGCAATCGGCACCGCCGCCCGCCCGATGCGGGCCAGCCCCCAGTTCAGCAGGCGGAACCAGGGTTGCGGCCAGGCCAGGAACAGCAGCAGCCCGGCCAGCACCGGCAGCAGCCACCAGGGCGACCCACCAATCGTCACCGCCAGCGCGCCCGACCCGACTGCGATGGCCGCCACCGTGACCAGCGCCGTCTCCAGCGCGATGCTGACACTGGTGACCAGCTTGGGCACCCCCACGCCTTCGGCCAGCAGCACGCGGCCTACGGCATACCAGAGGCTGCCCGGCAAGTATTTCGCCAAGCCGGAATAGAAATAGACACGGATCGCCGTCGCCACCGGCAACGGATAGCCCATCTGACGCAGGATCTCGCGCCAGGCGAAGCAGATCACCGGCCCACGCAGCAGCAACAGCGCCAAGCCGACCAGTACATAGCCGCCGTTGACGTGCCAGGGATAGGCGCGAATGTCGGGCCACATCTTCCAGAGGGTATAGGCCAAGCCGGCGGCGATCAGGCCAATGAGGGCGATTTGCACCACACGCCGCGCCTGTCCCAACCGACGGCGGCGGTCGCCCGGTGGCGTGGCGCGCGACGCGGCGGGCACGGCCTCCGGCACGGCAATTATGCGGTTGCTCCCATCCAGGCTGCTCACAAAGGCTCCTTCCGGCCGCTAGCGGCCGGGCATCTCCGCATACTACCCAATCAGTCTGCGTTTGTCAACCTGCGCCCGTTTTTCTTACATCGCAAGGACGCGAAGGACGCGAAGATTCTTCGTGGGGAAATGCTTTGTGTCCTTTGTGCCTTTGTGGTGAGAAAAGGATGTGCTATAATCGGCTGATAGAGCAGCGCAAGAGAGAGGATCACCCGATGGCCGCACCCCTACCGCAACCCCGCTATAGCCAAGAAGAGTACCTCGCCTATGAACGGCAGGCCGAGTACAAGAGCGAATACATTGACGGGCAGATCATTGCCATGGCTGGGGCTAGTCGAGAACATAACCTAGTCACCACCAACCTGCTTCGGGTGATTAGCAACCAACTGCTGGATCGCCCCTGTGAAGTCTATACGGGTGATATGCGCGTCAAAATCACGGCGCAAGGGATGTATACCTATCCCGACATCGTGGCGGTTTGCGGGGACCCACAATTTGAGGATAAAGGGGTGGATACCTTGCTCAACCCGACCGTCATCATTGAGGTACTCTCCCCGTCCACCGCGCTGTATGATCGCGCAACGAAGTTCGCCTATTACCGCCAGTTACCCTCGCTGCAAGAGTACCTGCTAGTCGCCCAAGACCAGCGGCTCATCGAACATTTTGTGCGAACGACCGACGGCTGGCTGCTCACCGACCCGGCGGACCCGGCCGTGCTGCAACTGCCGGCTATTGGCTGCACCGTGTCCCTGGCCGAAGTCTACCGTAAAGTCGTTTTGTCACCTGCTGCTGCCGCCGACAGCCACACGTAGGCTCTTGTCGCGCATCACGCCTACGTAGAATCCAGCGGCAGATCCAGATGGGGCAGCGGGGCGCTGCTGTCGTCGGGCGCGGCATCAAGCGTGGTCACGCGGTGGTCAATCTCGGCGGACAGGCTGCGCCACGTCTCCTCGTCAATCGTCCCAGCGGTGAATAGATCGCGCAAGGTCGTGCGCTCTACGGTCAGCAGTTGGCGATGCCCGGCGCGCAATTGCCCATCAAACAGCACCGCATCGTTCAGTTGGATCGTTTTCAGTTCGGCCAACAAGGTCTGTTCCCGTGCTTGGTATTCGATCCGTAAATGGTCGGCCACTTGCGGGGTGAGGCTCCCCAGCTGGGCCTGCTGGGTCAGAACCTTGGCGGCGGCGGTGATCGCCCGCAACTGGGCTTGCACGCGATCATAATGCCGCTGGGCGCTATCGCCGGCCGCCATCCCCAGCCGCTTCAGCAGCGGTTGCAGCGTCAGCCCCTGCACCAACAGCGTGAACAGGATCACGCCAAACGTCAGCACCAGAATCTGATCACGCAACGTCGAGCCGGGGCCACCCAACGTGTAGGGCAGCGATAGCGCCATCGCCAGGGACAGCGCGCCGCGCAACCCACCCCAGACGAGCAGCACGCGCCACGGCCAGGGCAGCGCGCCCTCCACGCCCCAGCGGTGCATCACCGCGCTAAACAGCAGCGTGGTGACGGTGCGCGCCAGCAACACGATGCCCAGCGCCAGCGCCAACGGCCCCAGATTGGCGAGGAAATTGGTGTGGCGCACCTGCAAGCCGACAAAGAGAAAAATCAGCGAGTTCGCCAGGAAGCCGAAAAACTCCCAGGACAGCCCCACCGCGATCAGCGAAGTCGGCGAGAAGCTGACGCGCTGGCCGTAATTGCCGACCACCAGCCCGGCCGTCACCACCGCGATCACCCCAGAGACGTGAAACTGCTCGGCCAGAAAATAACTGCCGTAGGCCAGCACCACCGTCAGCACGGTCTCCACGAGGTAATCATCGAAGCGGCGCATGAGTTGGACCACCAGATAGCCCCCGGCCAGGCCCAGGCCCAGCCCACCCGCGATCACCAACACGAACTGGCCCACACTCCCGACAACATCCACCGTCCCCGCCGCCAGCAGGCCCAGCAGCAAACGGAACAGCACCAGCGCCGTACCGTCATTAAACAGACTCTCCCCTTCCAACAGCGTTCGCAGCCGCGCTGGCGCGCCCAGTTGCTTGAAGGTGGCAACAACCGACACGGGATCGGTGGCCGCCACAATCGCGCCAAACAGGAAGGCCACCGTCCAATCAAAGCCTACCAGCCAGTGCATCAAGGTGGCAACAATCGTCGCGGTCAGCAGCACGCCCGGAATCGCCAACAGGCTGACGGTGCGGATCACCGCACGCAGGTGGTCGAAGTGCAGATTATAGGCCGCCTCGAACACCAGCGTGGGCAGGAACACCGCCAGGATCAGGTCGGGAGTTAGTTCGACCTCCGGCGCGCCCGGTACGACGGCAAGCAGCAACCCGGCAATCACCAGAGCCACCGTATAGGGCACCCGAATGCGTTTGGTCAGGATCGCCACCGCCGCCACCGCAATCAGCATCCAAAACAGTGTAATCGCGCTCGTCCCAATCGCGCTCTCCATCATCCTTCCTTTCCTCTCTCACCAACAGCAGAGTAGCCCCCCTAAAGCGCAAAGACCCCGCGCCGGCAGCGCGGAGTCCTTCCAATCGGCATATTATACCACAGATGCACGAAGCTGTGTGTTGTTGCCGCTTTGTGGGTGCTATTCGGCGGGGTGCGGCAGCGCGGCCAGAGGTTGCACCCGCAAATAGACCGGGTTGGTCAGCGCGTCCACCCACAATGCGCCCGGCTCGGCGGCTAGGTCCATGTCGGGGTCGGGTGGCTGAATAAGTTGCACGTAGACGTAGGCGGGCGCGGTGAACGTATCGCGCACTTGGTATTCGACCACCTGATGATCGGTCAGCACCGGGCTTTCGTGCAGCACCCCGGCGGGGCCGACGAAGCGGATCAGCCGCCCGACCCCACCGATCACTTCGGCGCGCAGGCGCAACAGCTCACCTTCGTGCAGGGTCAACTGATCACCCGGCAATGCGTCGCCGTCGGGGCCATGCACGCGCAGATGGATCTGCGGCTCGGCGGGGTCGGCGGAGATGAAAACATGGCCGGCCTTGATCCCTGCCAGGATCGCCGCAATGGACAGTTCTTCCGCCCAGACCCAGGTGGTCGGATTGCCAATGTGATAGGGATAGGGCTGCTCCGGCGTGCCGACGCGGTGCAGGTCGCTGCCGCCGACCGCCGTGGGGCGCCGGCCCTGGCGCAACAGCCCCTCCCACAAGTCCAGCGTCCCATAGTTCGACAGGAACCAGGGCGCTTGCCACGCCTCGAAAGCGTCGGTATCGGGCAGGGCGGGAAAGATCCAATCAGGACCGTCTTCTTTGGGGTGATTGATGCTGGTCACCGCCCCAAGCGCCCGCGCCGCCGCGATGATGCGCTCCATACCGGCCAAGTCGGTGCAACGAAAATCCAGCCAATCGTCGGCAGCCAGCCCCCAGACGTTGAGGTGGCCCCACTGCGTCGTCACCTCTTCGCCCGGTAGCCACAAGAAATCAGGGTGCGCGCCGGTTGCCAGTTCGGGGTTGACCAGATTGTGATCGGTCATCGCGCCAAAATCTAAGCCATGCGCGCGGTGCGCGGCAGCCATCTCGGCCACCGAGTTCGCGCCGTCGCTGTGGTAAGTATGCGCGTGCAGGTTGCCGCGATACCAGCGCGCGCCCCGTGCCAGCACGCCCGGTTCGTAGCGCGGATAGGGCAACGGTGCGGGTACCGCCGCCGCCGTCTCAGCCAACGTCACCGTGATCTTCACCCGATAGTGACACCCGCCGGGCGGCATCTCAGCGCTATCCAACATGACGTGCCATTCGCCTGCCGGCAAGGGACCGCGCCGGTAGCCGGGGGTCGCGTCGTCGGGGGCGACAAAGAACCCAGCGCGGAACGCGCCGGTCCAGCCGCGAAAGCCGTTCGGCTCCAGAAAGGCCAACCCACGCGGATCGAACAGACCGATACTCAACCACAACCCCGCGCCCACGGTCGGGTCCAGCGGCTCGGTCGCATAGGCCACGGCAATGCGGCAGGCCAGTGGCGGCACCGTAAACGGCAGATAGCGGTAGGGGTCGCCCGCAGCTTCGGCGGGGGTCCAAGTGCCGCTCAATTCCAGCGATTGCTCAGTGGCCGCAGTTTCGCGCATGAGGATCAGGTCTCCCAAATACAGATAGATTGGCCGCTTACTTGCCGTGGCGCGGGCGCGGACGCGGACGCGGGCGGCGCGGGTGGATCACACTGCTCACCAATTTGCCAGTCGCTGTCCCCACGGCACGGAAAGGGGCTGGTACCCACGCCAACGGAATGAGGCCCAATAGCCACGATTCTTCGGGCGGAAAGATGTTTGGCTCCGTGCGGCTGGGATCATGGAACTTATTCGGCATAACAGGGCGGAGATGTGAGACATCAGGAAAGTCTTGTTCACGCCATGCCTTTATTGGATTCTTCATAAAGACCCCTTTCTGCCGCCGTTGCTTTGCGTGCGTTGATTAGCCGTATGATGTTGGGACCACGTTCCGTATAACAAACTGTCAACAAACGGTTGTGGCCTGGATAGCCTATAATAAAATAACGACCTTCGGATACTGAGTGCGGATCATCAGGCAGCACAATCGCGTGGGGATCATCAAACACCTTATGCGCGTCATCAAATGTACCCCCATGCTTGTAGCGATTGCTACGAGCTTTGCGCGGATCGTACTCAAAAACGTAGGCCATAGCAGCAAGGTACTTACTTGCCGTGGCGCGGACGCGGACGCGGGCGGCGCGGGTGGATCACACTGCGGACCAACCTGCTTACCCCTGTCCGCAGATCCTGCAACACTGCGCGCAGCAGCATCCCCAGCACCGCCAACAGGCTCCTCACCCACGGCGCTTCCCGCTGGACAGGCAGCGGCGGCCGGTTCGGATCGTAATATTTGCCGCGTTCGCCGGGTGTCCATTGCGATGTATCAGGGATATCCAACTCTCGCCAGCTCTTAATAAACTCCTTCATAGCGCCTCCTTTCGACCGTTGTTGCCTTCCATGCGCTGATGATTCGTATAACACTCGAACCAGGTTCCGTGTAACACACCGTCAATAAGCGGTTTTTGGCGGAGTAGCCTGTTAAAGTGTAACGATCCTCACTGATCGAGTGGCGCTCATCACGCAAGGGTAAGGAGTTTGGATCAGCAAAGGCCGTCTGCGCCTCGGCAAACGTAACCCCATGCTTGACGCGATTGATCTCCGCTTTGCGCGGATCGGCCTCAAAAACGTAGGCCATAGATACGCTTGATAGACAAAGACCCCGCCGAAGCAGGGTCTGAGAGTAGCGCATAGGGGATTCGAACCCCTGATCTCCGCCTTGAGAGGGCGGCGTCCTGGGCCGCTAGACGAATGCGCCGTGCGGCAACCGGTTTGCACCGGCAACATCCCCATTGTACCCCGAATCCGCCTCCTTGTCAACCAGCGAACAGCACGTAACTGTTCAGCGGGGAGCAGGGGGTGGCCGGCGGGGGGAGATTGCCTTAAGGCCGGCAGCGCTGGGGGGCACCGCCGCTTACCCTCCGTTTTTGGCAGACGACAGGTTTGCTAGACTGCACAGTTACAACGATACACGGACAAGTACGGAAGACTGGCGGCGCGCTGCACGCACGCGGGGGCCGGCGTGCTAGGGTCGGCGCTTATCGCCCCAGCCGGCGGGGCGGCGCGGTTGCCAGTCCGTCGGCGCGGGCGCGGGCGGCGGACCGGGAGCCGCCGGGGGCAGGGCAATAATCTCGCCTTCTATGATGCTGTCGTCGTCTGCTTCCCACTCGTCTTCCTCATCCCATTCCACGTCGTCGTCTTCAGCGTCCCCTAGCAAGTCGTCCAGCGGCAGCCCGCCCAGTAGCAACTCGTCCAGGGTGCCGATGATCAGGGGCTGGCCGGCTCCGTTGCCGAACCCGCTCAGGTCGGGGCCACCCGGCGGCAGGGGGTCTACGAGGCGCAGCCACAGGTCGAGGTCATGGGGCAGGAGTTGGCGCTGTTGGCGGGCCCAAGCGATTCCGCCACGAATCAGGTTGACGGCCACCGGCGCGTCCACCGGCACTATTTTCACCGGCAGATTGCCGTGGCGATCCGCCATATCCGCCAAGCGATCTTCCAACTCGGCAATCGCATTGCCGAGGCCGGACTCGCCAAAGCAGTCTTTGGTGCCCTTCCACGCGGTGTCCACCAAGAACGAGGCAATCACCTGCCCATCGCCGGCATCGCGGACGCAGTGGACACTCGCCATCTTAGCTACTTCCCAGTCTTCGTTGACGAAGTAGCCGACCAGGGGGTGGCGCGGTGACAGGGCCGGCCCCAACCCCGGATTCTCGCGCAAAATGCGCGGCTGGGCGTTCACCTGCGCTTTCTGCTTGCGAATGGCCTGTTGGCGGGCCTTTGCTTTCTGGGCCTTGTGGTCTTTCTTGGGCATATACACTCCCTTTCGTGATGCGGAATGCGGATTGCGTAAGTAACTGTTCAGCATAGCCAGCCGGTTGCTCGACCGCCAGCTCCCCCGTAAGGTGCCGCGCCCACCGTGTACAGCGCCGCCAGCCACGAGCGCGGGGCGGAGCCACCCGCCGACCATTTCACACTATCGTGCGGCACGTTTAGAATGTCATGCCTTACGCACTGCGTTTTGCGTTTTGCGTTTTACCGTAACGCCACCAAGAGCATCCCATAAGCCGCCGTGTCCCCGTCGGCGCACAGGTTTATGAGTGTCTCGGCGCGGCGGTTGGTGCCGGTGAGCGCCTAGCACAAGCGCCTCCTGGCCCATCATTACAGCACACCGTATGCCCCGCGTAGTTCGGCGGGTAGGAGTCCGTTGTCGAAGGATACCCCCGTCCTACAGCGGGGCGGCGGCCCACTTTCGGGGGACTCAGCCCCCTCCTACCCCGCCCACTTTCGGGGGACTCAGCCCCCTCCTACAGGGCCGCCGGACACCGCCCCCTCCTACACCACGGCAGCGGGGCGGTTGTCGGTGGGCGGGGCGGCGTGCTACAATGGCGGGGTATTGATGGACAGCAGGCTAGGCCGCTAGGCTATAGCCATGAGGAGGAACTGACCGATGAGTGATGCACTGAGCGAACTGCGGGTGATCCTGGCGGAGGTGAGCGACCTGAACCGTGCCTCTGCGGTGTTGGGCTGGGACCAGGAGACCTATATGCCACCGGGCGGGGTGAAAGCGCGCGCCGACCAGCTTTCGACCCTGCGCCGCATCTCGCACACCCGCTTTACCGCTGCCGAAACGGGCCGCTTGCTGGACGAAGCGGCGACCGCCACCGCTAGTATGGACCCCGACTCCGATGAGGCGCGGCTAGTGAAGGTCACGCGGCGCGACTATGATTTGTCGTGCAAGCTGCCGGCGGAACTGGTGGCTGAAATCACGCGGGCCAGTTCAATGGCCCGCCCGGCCTGGGTGGAGGCGCGCAAGAAGGCCGATTTTTCGCTGTTTACGCCGCACCTAGAAACCAATATCGAACTGAACCGCCGGCAGGCCGACGCGCTAGGCTATGAGGTCCATCCCTACGATGCGCTGATTGACCGCAGCGAGCCGGGCATGACCGCCGCCCAATTGCGCGTGCTGTTTGAGGAATTGAAAGCCGCCATTGTGCCGTTGGTGCGCGCCGTGGCCGACAAGGGCGACGCGGTAGACGATTCGTGCTTGCACGGCGACTTCGATGAGGCGACGCAGTTGGCCTTCGGCATGGAAGTGGTGAAAGGATACGGCTACGACACCAATCGGGGCCGCGAAGACCTGACGGCGCACCCCTTCTGCACCGGCTTTTCGCCCAACGATGTGCGGATCACCACGCGGGTGAGCCGGGACTTCCTCTCAATGGCCCTGTTCGGCACCATGCACGAGAGCGGCCATGCCATGTATGAGCAGGGCGTGGATCAGGCATTCGACCGCACGCCGCTGTGCCGGGGTGCCTCACCGGGGGTCCACGAGTCGCAGTCGCGGCTGTGGGAGAACCTGGTGGGTCGCAGCCGCCCCTTCTGGCAGGGGATGTACCCGCGTCTACAAGCGACCTTCCCGGCGCAACTCAAAGGCGTGGATGGGGAGCAGTTCTACCGGGCGGTGAACAAGGTCATGCCCTCGCTGATCCGCGTGGAAGCTGACGAAGTGACCTATAACCTGCATATCTTGATGCGCTATGAGCTGGAAATGGCAATGCTCGACGGCGCGCTCAAGGCGCACGAGGTGCCGGAAGCCTGGAACGCCAAGATGCAGGAGTACCTGGGCATCCAGCCACCCAGCGTGAGCGACGGCGCGCTGCAAGACATCCACTGGTCGGGCTTCGCGTTCGCCGGGTTTGCCGGCTACACGCTGGGCAACATCATCGGCGCGCAACTGTTCACCAAGATCCGCGCCGACCTGCCCGATCTCGACACGCAGATCACGGCGGGCGAGTTCCACCACCTGCGGGGTTGGCTCCAGACGAACCTGTATCGCCACGGGCGCAAGTTCACGCCGAACGAACTGCTGCAACGGATCACCGGCGGCCCGCTCAACACCGCGCCGTGGGTGGCCTATGTGCAAGCCAAGTTTGGCGACCTCTATGGGCTGGCCGCCTAGCCGGCCGCCGGCGACCGAGGCACCAGGGCGCGCGGCCACCCTGGTGTCTTCCTTTCGCTTTGCGTTCGCCGGACTGACCTATGTGGCGCGCACGCAGCGCAACTTCCGCATCCACCTGACGCTAGGCACGCTGGCGACGGGTCTGGGTGTGGTGTGTGGCTTCGCGCCACTCGAATGGGCGGTGCTGGCCGGGATCATCACGCTGGTGCTGTTCGCCGAGATGCTGAACACCGTGGTGGAGGCGGCGGTGGACCTCGCCAGCCCCGGCTATCACCCGTTGGCAAAGGTTGCCAAAGATGTGGCGGCGGGCGCGGTGCTGCTGACAGCGTTGGGCGCAGTGGTGGCGGGGCTATGCCTGTTCGGACCGCACCTGCTACTCTTCTACCACCGCTGATTGCACCACAAAGACCCCAAGTACACAAAGATTTTTAGTGATTATTTAACGTTCTTTGTGTCCTTTGTGCCTTTGTGGTGAATAAGCCCGCACTTTCGGGGACTACCCCGCAGAAATGCGCCGGTAGAGTCCACCCCACCGGCGCATTTCTGTTGCCCGTAATACGTTTTACGCTTTACGGGTTGCAGCCCGACTGATAGGTGACGGCCAAGTAGACGATCTTGGCGATCTGGCCGCGGAAGGCGTAGTTGTTGGGGCGGAACGTCCCATCACTGTAGCCGCCGATGATGCCGTGGCAAACCGCCGTCTGGATGAAGGGGTAGAACACATCCGTCGTCGGCACGTCGCTGAAGGTGGGGGTGGCGGGGTGGAGCAGCGTCCAGCCCGCGCCGATGACCACGATCTTGGTCAACTGGGCGCGTGTCACATTGTTGGACGGGCGATAGTAGGGCCGGCGGGCGCTGTCGCACGGCTCACTCAGGCCGGTCTGCGGATTGACTCCACCGCAGCTATAGCCGCTGACAATGGTGTGGGCGACCGCCGTCTCGATCACGCCATAGAAGACGTTGCTGCTGGGCACATCCGCGAAGGTGGCGCTGGCGGGAGTGACAATTGGGATCTGGTAGGCCAGCACCACGATTTTCGCCATCTGGCCGCGCGTCGTGTTGTTGAACGGCTGGAACGTGCCGTCGCTGTAGCCGCTAACCACGCCCCGGCAGGCCAGGTAGTAAACCCCCGTGTAGTAGTAGGCGCTCGGATCGGTCACATCGCTGAAATGGACGGGGCAGACCGTTGGGGTGACAGTGACCGTACTGCCGGGCGGGACGGTGGCGCTGGCGGTCGCCGTTGCTGTCGCGGTTGCTGTCGCGGTTGCTGTCGCGGGCGGAGCGGTGGCCGTCGCCGTCGGCAGCACCGTATCCGTCGCGGTCGGCGGCGTGCCGGTCACGGTCGAGGTCGCCGTACCC
>JALYUO010000565.1 GCA_030853735.1 Chloroflexota bacterium | reverse complement strand
CCAACCCCAGCGCGACTGCCGCGCCCCACTACAGGAGCTATTCATTGTCGTACTGGTGATCTGAAGTTTTGTTTTATGAGGAGTGGAGCACCCCTAGGTGCGGAACGTTGCCGGCCCGCAGGCGCGGGACAGGCGGCAATTGCGCCCACCGTTCCGCACCTAGGGGTGCTCCACTCCTCATAAAACAAAACTTCAGATCACCAGTACGACAATGAATAGCTCCTGTAGTGGGGCGCGGCAGTCGCGCTGGGGTTGGTGAACTGTAGGAGGGTGGCTCCGCCCCGCGACCGTGGCTGGCGGTGATGTAGGCGACGGCGCGGCAACCGGCGGGGGAAATGGGGATTGGCGGCGGAATGTAGCGGCGCGGCTTGCTGCGCCAGGGCGCGGAGGGCGGGGCAACCAGCGCGGAGAGATCACGGGCGGCAGTGGCCTGTAGCGGTGCGGCTTGCTGCGCCAGGGCGCGGAGGGCGTGGCACTCGATGGGGGCAGATCGCGGTTGGGCCACGGTCGCGGGGCGGAGCCACCTTCCTACAATTCGTCTCCTACCAGCGACCAGAGGGTAGCCAGGGCTTAGGCCAAGTCCTATGGGGGTAGTCGCGCACGGCTGTGCGCTCGTGGGGGTCGGTCCCGCCCCAGCCGGTTCTGGGCACGCGCACTTGGGCGGGATCAGGTAACCTGGGGGATTCTCCCCAACGAGTACGGCGCACAGCCGTGCGCGACTACCCCCATAGAACTTGGCCTAAGCCCTGAGAGGGTAGCGTCGGAGCTTGTCGCGCGTGCGATGCTGGGGTACAATGGACGCACGATGCCGCGTGCCGTAGATGAGCGCCAGACGGCGCAATTGCGTGAACTCCAGGCGCTGACCGCCCACCCTGCCGAGCAGCGGCAGATGGCGCTGGGCTTGCTGGTGCCGACGGCGGGCATCCGCGTAGTGCAGGCTGCGCTCCGGGCGCTGGCTGGGACGGTGGACGACGCGGCGCGCCCGGTGCTGCTGCGGCAATACGCGCATTATGCCGCCGACGGCGTGAAGCGCGACCCCGGCACGGGGCTGCGGGTGGCGATCCTGCACGTCCTGCGCCCATTGGCCGGCTACCCCGACCTCTCCTTGCTGGAAACGGCGACGCTGACCTACGAGTTCCTGCCACCGACGCGCAGCGAAGCCGCCCACGAACTGCGCGCCGCCGCCCTGGTCATCCTGCACGACCTAGACCCGCCGCGGGCCGCCTTCCAAGCCGTGCGCCTGCTGGCCGATAAGCATACCGCGCTGATGTCGGGTGAGCCGGCGGTGACGGCGGTGCGTATCCTGGCGGCTGATGGGCACCTACTGCCGCTCTACTACTATGCCACCCACACCACGCCCGCCGTCTCCGAGGTGCTGTCCGGCAGCCTGCGCGCGCTGACGGAGCTGCCGGATAGCTTGCTGCCGGCGATCATCGAACGCTGCGCCGGCAGCGAGGACGAGATCGTGCTGGCTGGGCTGTTCGACCTGCTGTTGGGCCACGCGACCCGCGCCACGCACTATCCGCGCGTGCGGGCCTTCCTGCGAACGACGCACTACTACGATGTCTACCGCTATCTGGTCACGAGCATCGTGGCCGACCATAAAACGACGCTGCTGCCGGCTGTGTTGGAACTCGCCGCCGCCGAACGCGACCCCCGCCGTATTGAGATCCTGCTGCCTGCGCTCGATCTGCTCGGCACCGACCCGGCGGTGGCGGCAGTGATTGCCCAGTTGCGATCACGCTTGCCGCCGAACCGCCCCGGTCGGTTATAGGTCGCAGACCATCTCCCAATCGGAATCTAGTTCTTGGAAGCCAAGTTGCGGCAGCAGGCTGTAGAGTGAGCCGGCTTCGTCTACATAGGCCACCACTAGGCGCGTTGTAGCCGGTGTAACGGCTGCGGCAAGCAGCCGGCGGGCGGTGGTCCCAGCACCGGGTGGTACACTCAGGCGGCGGATCTGGAGGTCGGTGGGGTCGGCGGTCACGTAATGCAGCAGCCCGCAAGGTTGCCCGTCGCCGGTCGCTAGCCGCGTCTGCCCCCCTTCGGCCAGCAGGCTGGGCAATTCGTGGTCCCAGGTCGGCGGCGGCTTCGGCGCGAAGGACGGCAGGAGCAACGCGCTGGAGTCGGCGGCGGCAACCGTGATAGACTCAGCGGCGGGATCAGTGGGCCGATCCAGCACGCTGGATGCGGCGGCATAGTTGTGCAGCACGCGGCGCACACG
>JALYUO010000547.1 GCA_030853735.1 Chloroflexota bacterium | reverse complement strand
GTCTGGGCCGGAAGGCGTGCGGTGCCGGCGGCGGCGGCCTGGGCCAGCGCCCGGCGATAGGCCCGCCGCACGCGCACGGTATGGCGGTAGGCCGGGTCGGCGGCCAGCGCCAGTAGCGAGTCCGGCTCCGACGGCGGGCGATTGGGCAGCAGATCAGCCAATGATTCGAGCGCCGCCCGCCAGTTGAACAGCGACTCACGCTCGCCGCCACCCAGCAAGCGGCGACGACGATCTAGCGACGCGAAGATTTTGCGGCCTAGCCAGAGCAGCCCCAGCAGCACCACGGTGAGGCCGAGCAACCGCAGCAGGAGCGGATCGCCGGCGGCCACGGCCTCGCCGGCCTTGCGCTGCAACAGCGCGGTGGGATCTTCCCCAGGGATGACCGGCGCGGGAGTCGGTGTCGGGGTTGCCGGAACCTGTAGACCGGTCATCCAACCAAAGAGGAGGTAGAACAGGCCCAACACCAAATTGCCGATTAGCTCAAAGGCGGTCAGTAGCACCAGCCCGACCAATTGCACCGCCGCCGCCAGCGGGTTGAAGAGAGCCGCCGCGATGTCGCCGCCGAGCAAACCGGCCAGCAACAGGCCCAGCGCCAAGACTACGCCGGTGCCGCCCAGCAGGCCCAGCAGCCAGTTGGTGCCCAATTGGCCCCGGCTGCGCTCGCGGTCGCTTTGGGCACGGGCCAGGGTCAGCCCCGACAGACCCACGATAAACAGTAGAAACAAATCACGGATCAGCACCGGCGTAGCATACGGGGCATTGAAAATCCAACTGAGCGCCCAGTAGCCGCCGTAGGTCAGAACAATGCCGCCGAAACGACGATAGAACTGGTCTACGTCATACGCTAGACCCTGACCGCTGAGGGTGCGCCACCAGAGGAAGCTGCCGACCACGGTTGTCACGGCAACCGGCCCATAGAGAGGTGAGGAGATGCTGCTAAAGAACAGCGCCAGGCGTGGGCCGTCAAGGCCGGCCACCGGCGCGACAAACTCCAGCCACAGCAGGCCGGCAATACTGACCAGCACGAGCGGCGCGGTCAGCACGAACGCCACCAGCGGCCGGCTGACGTAGCGATCCTGCCAGACGACCCACGCCCGCGCGCCGAGCGCCAACGCGACCAGCGGCCATAAGGCCAAGCGGGCCGTGCCGTCAGCGGCGGAGCCGGCCAGCAAGACCAACAGCGGATGCAGCCAGAGCAGATCGAGCAGCGTCACTGCCAGCGCCAGCAGTTCACGCGGCGCGTCTACGCCGCCAACCACGACGCTCAGGGTCAGGCGACCGGCAGCCGGAGTCGGGCGGATCACAACGCATCCTCCACCGGTTGGGCGGCTAGCCACCGACTGTTGCGCGCCGTCCGGCGCAAGCGGTCGGGCAGTTGGCGTTCCACTTCGCCGATATGGCGCAAGTATTCGGCCTCGCGCGGGGCCGGCAAGTGATAGAGCGTCATGCCGGGCAGCGGCGGCGGCGGATCGTCGGCCAGCGCGCAAACCACGAGGCGCAATCGCCGCTCGCGCAAGCGCACCAGCGCCGCCCGCAGCGGCACCGGCAACACGGGGGTCACCACCACCACCGTGCTACCCAGCGGCAAGTTCTGCGTCTCGCTTCGCAACAAATCGGTGAAGCCGCGAATAGGGTAAATGGTCATGCGCGCCAAGCCTTCCAACATTCGGATCAACTGGCCGGGGCTGCGCCCAGCCCCAATCCGCACGCCTTCCCCGCCATCGGCGGCGGCGGAGTTGGAGTGCAGGCCAAAGCTCCAGCCTTGCGCCGCCGCCCAACGAGCCAGCGAGGCGACGACGGTGATCGCCCACTCGGCCTGCACACCGTCAATGCCCTCGTAGATATGGTGCCACGTTTCGATATTGAGAAAGAAGAGGAGGGTATGATCGGTGGCTTGGTCGTAGGTTCGCACCTGCAACTGCTGGGTGTGCGCCGTGGCCTTCCAGTGGACGCGCTTGAACGGGTCGGTGGGCCGGTACTCGCGCACCCCGGCGGTTCGCAGCGGATCGTCGAGCAGCATCCGGCTGGCGCGAATGTCGCCGAAGGGTTGGCGCGGTGGCAAGCCCAGTTCGGCCAGGGTCAGCGTTTTGGGATAGACATACAGTTGGGCGGGCGCGGCCTGCTGCCCTTCGCGGCTATACAGCCCAAACGGGTCGCCGGAGCGCAGCGTGACCGGGCCGAAGCGGTATAGCCCGCGCGCCGGGCAGGTCATTTCATAGCGCCAATGCACGCGCTCAAACGGGCGCAAGGCCACGCTATGAGCCAACAGCAAGTCGGGCGGAGCCAACAGCAAATCGGGTTGCGGCGGCAGGAAAGTCAGCTTGCGCGATACGGGTTCTTCGGCTTCCAGCCAGGTCAGGGGCAGTAGCTTGTAGTTGGTGAGGGTCACGTCCACCCCTACCTGTTCACCCCAAAACACATGATCGGCGCTCAGGCGGCGCTCGTAGGTCACGCCCACCAGCGCACCACGCCCCCAGATAGTGGCGATGCCCAGCGTGGTCAGGCCGAGGATACCCAGGCTAACCAACGCACTTTGGCCTAACAGAATGCCGAGGACCAGGGCACCGGCGGCGACATAGAGCGCGGATCGAGCATACATGAGGGTATTATAGCATAACGACGAGTTCTGAGTTCTGAGTTCTGAATTATTGACGACTGATGACCGTCTCCTGCTACCTGACACCTGCTACCTGACACCTGCTACCTGATGCCTGATACCTGATACCTCAGAGCGCCTTCTCGAAGATCACTTGCGCGTCGGCAGCATCAGCGGTCCAGCCGGCGGCGGTGAGCGCGGCGGTGAGGGTGGGGTCGGGCGGCAGCAAGGCTTGCAAGGCGGTGCCGGGCGGAACGAGGCGGCAGGCAGTGTGGGCGAGGGCGGTAAGGGCGGCGGGCTGGGCGGCGGTAGGGTGCAGCCCCGCCAGGAAACGGTGGGTGCTGCCGGGGCGCGCGGGGGCCAGGACGATCCCACCGTCCGGGGTAGACCAGACGGCTTCGGCGGCGACCCAGGCGGTCCAGAGGGCGGTGGTCCACGCCTGCACCTGCCAGTGGTGGACGACGCGCCCACCTAGCAACACCCAGAGCGGGCCGGTGGGTAGATCGGCCCAGGCGGCGGCAGCGGCGGAGCCGGGGGTCAGCAATGTGGCGGGGAAGTCAGGAGCAGCAGGGAGCGCCGTTGTGCGCCACGGCACCAAACTCGGCCCGCGCACAAAGCCGTCGCGTTCGGCCATGTGGTGGATGGCGCTGTTGTCGTGCGCGGTGATCAGGCGGACAACCCTGGCCCCCTGGCGGGCGGCTTCGGCCAGCATATAGTGCTGGAACGCCTGGGCATAGCCGCGCCCGCGCACCGCCGGATCGATCCGCAGCCCCTGGAAAAACGCCTCGGTTGGGCTGAGGAAGGTCAGCTTGTCCACGCCGACCACACGCCCGCCCGCTTCGCCCACCGCCAGCACGCCCTGCTCTTCGGCCAGCCAGCTATCCCAGACCTCGGCCAGGTAATCGCCCCAGCTCCAGGTGGCGGTGGTAAAAGCCAGCACCGCCGCCTGATCTGCGGCCCGCGCTGGGCGGATGGCGAGTGAGGGCCGCAGCACGCTCACGGCTGCGGCAGGCCCGGCACCTGATGACAGTGGCGGCAGCGCGCTTCGTAGACCTCGCTGGCCCCGACCATGATCACCGGGTCGTTGTAGGTTGCGGGCCGCCCGTCAATCAGGCGCTGGGTGCGACTGGCCGGGTGGCCGCAGACCACGCAAATCGCCTGCAGTTTGCTGACCACCTCGGCTTCGGCCATCAGCATCGGCATGGGGCCGAACGGCTCGGCGCGAAAATCCAGGTCCAGGCCGGCCACGATCACGCGCACGCCCCGGTCGGCCAGTTCGCGGCACAAGTCCACAATCTCCCAATCGAAGAACTGCACTTCGTCTACCGCGACCACGGTGGCGGTGGGGTCCAGTGCAGCGCGGATGCCGGCGGTGTCGCCTACCGCCACAGCCTGGTGCAGCACGCCACTGTGCGAAGCGACCTGCTCGGCGGCGTAGCGCGTATCAAGGCGCGGCTTGAAGACCTGCACCCGTTGGCGGGCAATCTGCGCGCGTTTGATGCGGCGGATCAATTCTTCGGTTTTGCCGCTGAACATACTGCCACACACCACTTCGATGCCGCCAATCGGCGTTGGTGGTGGACGGTCAGTGCTGGCGGCGTGCGGTGTAGTGGGCATAGTTCTGAGTTCTGAATTCTGAGTTCTGAATTACGAATAACGGACAACCGCCGACCGACAACTGGCGACTGGCGACCGACGACTGAAGACCGATGACTGGCGACCGACCACCGGAGCAAAGCGAAAGGCGCGGAATAGAGAAATCTCTCCTGTTCCGCGCCTCCGCTCAGGCTACGTCAAAATACCGGGCACCTGATACCTAACGTAATACCTGATACCTGATACCTGACACCTCGCTGCTACGCTTCGCTGCCGGCGGGCGTGTCCAGCATCGTCTCCAGCGTGGCGGGGCGGGCGGCGGGGCGCGGGGCTTTGGCCGGCTTGGGGGCAGCGACGGGCGCGGCGGCAGCTTTCGCTGCGGGCTGCGCGGGGCGCTCCTGCGACCGTTGCATACGGCGCATGAACCGTTCGACCTGCCCGGCGGTGTCAATGATCCGCTGTTCGCCCGTGAAAAACGGGTGGCAGCTAGAGCAGACATCGGTCCGCAACTGGGTGCGGGTGGAGCGGGTGGTCCACGTTGCGCCACAGGCGCAAGTGACGACGGCTTCCTGGTACTTGGGGTGAATATTGGCTTTCAACGGATTCTCCTTCCGGCGTTTATTCGCCGCCCGGCGGGCGACGGTCCTTGCCGGCGTTGGACTGAGATAGGGATAGAAATAAAGTTAGGCAACCGTCGCGGTGGATTCCTCGACAATTACCGGCGCGGTGGCACCGCCGCGCTGCGGATAGATGCTGACACGCTTCTGGCTGTGCGCTTTAGCGTGCGCCTCGAACTTCACGAAGCCGTCTGCGGTGGCGAACAGCGTATGATCGCGGCCGATGCCCACATTGGTGCCGGCGTGGATTTTGGTGCCGCGCTGGCGCACAATAATCCCCCCAGACCGCACGGCTTCGCCGTCATACAGTTTGACACCCAGCATTTTCGGTTTGGAGTCGCGGTTGTTGCGCGAACTGCCTACGCCTTTTTTATGCGCCATCGTCTTCTCCTCGTTAGGCTACGCGGGTTAGAGCGTAATACCGGTAATGGACAGCCGGGTGAGATCCTGGCGATGGCCCATCTTGCGGCGGTAGCGTTTCTTCGGCTTATACTTGAACACGACGATTTTTTCGCCGCGATGCTGGTTGACGACCGTCGCTGTGACACGCGCCCCGGTGAGCAGCGGATTGCCGATCTGCACCGAGTCATCGTCGCCGCTGACCATCAGCACGTCGTTGAGCTCAATTTGTTCCCCGGCAGCGACGGGCAACTTTTCCACATCCAGTTGATCGCCGACCTGCACCTTGTATTGGTGCCCACCGGTCTTAACAATTGCGTACATACCTGATTTCATCCTCCCCAACAATAAAAACGCACTCACGGCCTTTAAGTATATCAGGCCACGGCGCAGTTGTCAAGGTGCGAAAACTTGGTAACTGTTCAGTCGGTGTGGCGGTCGGAGGCGGCCAGCCGGCGACAGGAGGCAGCCGACCGGCCACGAATGGGGCCACGAATACAC